>JBBTVJ010000074.1:0-6763 GCA_038063295.1 Patescibacteria group bacterium
AACAAATGGTTGTTCTTCCGCAGATACAGCCGGAGTTGGCACTACTGGGAGCGCAAGAGCAACAACAGCCGGTTTAAGTTGCATGGTTAAAATTTCGATCAATTTCTGCAAAAGCCTTATTTGCTCCTGCAAAAGAGCGATAATCAATAAATCATTTGAAGAAGCCGAGGCCGCAAAAGAAATACCTGGAATCAACAGTAAAAATAGAAAAAAAACAATACTACTTGATTTCATAAATCAATGAAACATTGATTTTAATTTCGTTTTCTCCAGCGGGAATTGATGGTGTGGGAGCTTGAAAATCGCCGCCGATGCCAACCGCCGCTTCTCTTGCAAAAAATATTGGTCCGTCGAATCCTCCCGACTCGGAAAAAGAAATAATCTTTTTAAGACGAACTCCGAGTTGTTTTGACAACTCTTTTGCTTTCAATTTTGCTTCGGCTATGGCTTTGGCGCGAGCTTCTGCTTTTACTTTATCCATATCATCAATTTCGAAATTCAAAGATCCTATCATATTAGCTCCGGATTGCGTGACACCTGAAAGCACTTCTCCAACCTTATCTAAATTACGAATTTTAATTTCAAGATTTTGAGAAACCTCATAACCCCTGAATTTTTGTTCGCCTTTTATATAATCGTATTGTGGATAAATATTGTAGCTTGTGGTTTTTATATCTTTTTCTTCAATCCCCTTTGATTTAAGAAAATTAATCGTTTTATTTATCACATCGGTAGCATCTTTTTGAGCTACAACAAAGTTAATATTTTGCTTGGTAATCCCAACACTAATTTTTGCAATATCTGGTTTTATAAAAACACTCCCCTCACCGGAAACACTTATAGTCGGCGCGGGAATTTGCCGATTGTATCCTTTAAGCTCTGTTTTTGTTTTTATAATTAAAAACAAAGATCCGAATATTAATATAGCTATTAACGCATAGCCAAAATATTTGGATTTTTTTACTATTTCCATGTGTTTATTTATTATAACTTTTTTAATTCTTCTTTTGCAACTTCTCTGTCATCCCAAGGCATCTTAGACCCATTTGGTCCCATAATCCATGGTTCGGCGCCTTTGCCTGTAATAATGACTGTATCGCCGGCACTGGCAGATTTTAACGCTTCGCGGATTGCTTCTCGTCTATCTAAAATTTTGAAAATTGGAAATTGGAAATTGGAAATTCCAGATTCTATTTCCAATAGAATCTGATTGGGGTTTTCGTCATATGGGTCTTCATTAGTCAAAATAATTTTATTGCAATGCTCTGCGGCAATGCGCCCCATCTCAGGCCGTTTCCATTTATCTCTCCCGCCACCAGCAGCACCCAAAACACAAACGAGCTTGCTCGTTTGTGTTTTACCCTGAGCCCGTCGAAGGGTTTCATATACTTTGCGAAGCGCGTCCGGTGTATGCGCATAATCTACAACAACCGCAAACGGTTCTTTTTGAATATACCCCAGTCTTCCCGGCACATTTTCGATTTTCTCAAGAGCGCTTTTTATAATCTCTTCGCTAACTCCCAGTTCTTTTGCAGAAACCCACGCTGAGGCAGCATTTTCTTTGTTAAACTCCCCAATTAATTTTAAATTTAGACCTTTTGGCAAATCGTTCTTCGAGTATAAAACTTTTTTTTGTGCTGGTATTTTTTGAAAATATTCCAGATTCGCATCATCTTTATTTAAAATATGGATTTTAGAGCCATAAAAAAGTTTTGTTTTCGCTTCGCGGTATTTTTCAAAAGATCCGTGCGACTCAATATGTTCTGGCGTTATGTTTGTAAGTACCGCCATAAAAAAATTTATACCCTTGTGCCGGAACTGCTTAATACCCTCCGAGGTGACCTCTAGCACCGCGTATTTGCATCCGGCTAAAACCGCATCACGCAAAAATTTCTGGAGTCTAAACCTTCCCGGCATCGTCATTTTTATCGTATTTTTCCATTCTTTGTTTTTGATTCTAAATCTCAAAGAAGACAAAGATGCAACGCTCTCACCGGTTTCCTCCAAAATCGCGGAAAGCATTGCAACTACCGTGGACTTGCCGTTGGTACCAGTTATTCCGATAATTTTTAACTTTCTAGAAGGAAGGCCATAAAAAACCGCCGCCGCATACGCCAGCATCCAATGATACATCGGCTGAAAAAAATTAAAAACCGGCTTTGGTATGAATTTTTTAGCCAAACGAAGTAAACGTTCCATGTTGTAAGTATATTAAATTTAATTTAAAATTTATACCAGTATATTCTACTATATTCTACTATTCGTGCGAATTAGAGAAGCTAAATTAAAAACCCAGACTTCATTCTGAGTTTATTGTTTTACTTATTAGCATGGTTATGGCTTATGTATTATACCTCCAATATATATAATGCCGGAAGAAAGGGCAAGTTTTATGATAAGGCCCAGTGTTTCGTCAAAAACGTATATTTTGGTAAATAACGCCAAAAAAGTAGCAGATAAAAGCAACAAAAGCCATAAAATGACAAAAATTTCCCCCAAGTGACGCGGTGGGATATTTTTATTTCTTTTTCTTGCCTCTTTTAAAATAGTGTAAATAGCAACCGCTCCTAAATACGGTTCAGCCAAAGAACTTACTATTTTTGCGGTAAAGCTGTCATAAAAAGAAAGCCCGGCAAGATAAAAAAAAGCAATTGTAAAAAAATATAGATATGTAAATATGCCGAGCCAAAAATAAAGCGCGTCTACCGCGCTTTGAAAAAACACATCCTCAAACATTTCATATAAAGTTTTTAATTTTTTGTTTCCATTGGGTTTGTTTTCTGCATCCAAACCAGAATTTTCTATGTATTCTTTCATGTAATGCCACCAAATCATTTTTTTAAGGCTTCTTTGAAGCGATTCTCTCGGCCTTTTATGCCGAACGGAATTTTCTGCACCATTTTTCTCGCCTCTCCTTGAGTATACCCCAAAGAAACCAAGGCATCTAAAATATCAGAATCGTGTTCTGTGTCTCCCTCAAGTGAAATTTCACCAGCAAATTTATCTTTAAGCTCCAGAACAATTTTTTCGGCAGTTTTTCTGCCAATGCCAGAAATTTTTGTAAGATATGAAGTATCGCCAGAAGATATAGCGCGGCGCAATATAGCAACGGGTGCCAAAGACATTACGCCTAAAGCAGATCTTGGTCCGATACCAGAAATTGAAATTAGATTTTCAAAAAATGAAAGGTTTTCCTTGTCCGGAAAACCGTAAAGATCCATTGCATCTTCACGTACGTGAAGATGCGTCCAAAATTTTGCGCTCTCCCCTTCTTTGAATTTTGATAAAGCATCGGCAGATAAAAAAACCTTGTATCCCAAACCTCCAACATCCAAAATCACAAACCTTGCTTCCTTCCCCAAAATTTTTCCCTCAATTGAAGCTATCATATATCTATTTTACCACGAAGGGGAATACAAAAAAACCTGAAATCCAAATAGATGATTAATACGCAATTTACTACGATATATCGTAGTGAAATACCTTTTTGCTGGTCCCCAAGTACGATCTTCTCATTATGCCAAATTTGCGCTTTTTTCCTTTTTCTATTAATAATAGATTTTCTAAAAATTTTTCCAATACCTTCCAGAATCCTCCCCCCGTTTTCGAATTAGAAAAAATAACCCTAGAGCGAATCAACGAAAAAGAGTTTGGGTATTGGTTTATAATTTTCCATAATCTATCAACGGTGGATGGACTTATTTCAAGAGTTCGCTGTATAGCTTCAAAAGAATATCCGCGCATTAACATGCAAATAACCGCCAGTCGTTTTGCAAGCATAATCCGTTCGGTTTTAGTCAGCAAATCAGAAAGAAAATTTTTCGCTTCTTTGGAAGATTTTAACTCTAAAACAAACTGAATAAACTCGTCGCTAATTTTTTGGTAAATATTTTTATTCAATTTTTTCCTCGAAACATGCGGCATAATTCTACTACAATATATTGAAGTGAAATGCGTGTCAATAAATTTTGCAAATTTACTTAAAAAAGTTATTTAATTATTTTTTCCTCCTTCGCAAAAAGCTACAACCGTAAGATTGTGAGACTTCACAAACAATTTCCGTAAAAATTTTCACTACAATATATTGTAGTGAAAATTATATCGTCTCTCAAAAAATAAAGTCTTAATCAAAAAGTGTTCTAAGTTTTGGGATTAAACTTGTCGTAAAAAAATCCCCGCCTGCGGCGGGGATTTTAATTCAGTAGCTCTTATCTGAAATTATAACACCGGGTTTAATGTTTGATGTAGCAATTCCTATTTCTAAGCACGGGACATCCCGCCAGTGTTCAAAATCGTTTTCAACAGCATAGTTTTGCGCTTCTCTCTTATTTTTCGCAGCAATAACTTTAATGGTTGACTCATACTCGGGATCAAATTCTTCGTTACCATCCAAAACGAAAATTCTAAGTACTGCCATTGTTTTTCCTCTCTTTCCGAAGCTTGTTGGGCTCCAGGTAACATGGTATAACAACTTATAATTTATGTCAATCAGCATTTAATTTTTCCTTATTATTTCACTACAATATATTGTAGTGAAATACTTTTTTGCTGGTGCCCATAAATGACTTGCGCACTCTTGGTTTTCTCATAATACTGATTTTTCTCTTTTTTCCTTTTTCAACGAGTGACAAATTTTCCAAAAAATCTCCGAGTATTTTCCAAAAACCCGATTTAGATTTTGTCTCAATTCGAGAACGAATAAGTAAAAACGAACTTGGTGATTGCTGAATAATTTTCCAAAACTTATCAACTGTTGCTGGACTTACCTCAAGCGTCTGTTGAATCGCTTCAAATGAATATCCCCGTATCAACATACCTATAACAGCTAATCTTTTAGCCAACATAATCCTTTCTGTTTTGGTCAGTAAATTAGTAAGAAAACTTTTTGCGTCTTTTGACGATTTTAATTCCAAAACAAATTGAATAAACTCTTCGCCAATTTTTTGGTAAATTTTTTTATTCAATTTTTTCCTCGAAACATGAGGCATATTTCTACTACGATATATCGAAGTAAAACGCATGTCAATAAATTTTTCACTACAATATTTTGAACTGAAATTTCTGTCCCCAACAAATCATAAATTTTGTTTTTAAGTTTACAATAAAAAGCCCCGCCGGCGGCGGAGCTTTGGGTATTTACCCATCAATTAACTCAGATCTTGTTCCGGACCCGGATTCTGTTCTGGATTCCGTTCGATCAAAGTAAAAAATATAATAACTAATATAATTGTTAAATAATTTTATTGTAACTTTTACATCCACTGGATCTAATTTGTTTTCACTTAAAAAATCTAAGACATCCTCTGCATTACCAATCCTCTCTAGCTTCCATGTTCCACTCATAAAGTTTTTCCTTTCTTTGTTTTTTGTTATTGTTTACATCCGTTACATATGCTATAACAAAGCATAAAATATGTCAAGTTTCAAACTCCACGAACCCTATAAACCCAACGGAGATCAGCCAAGGGCCATTGAGGAACTTACAAAATTAATAAAAACTGGGAATAGGCACCAGACGCTTTTGGGAGTGACTGGATCCGGAAAAACTTTTACTATGGCAAACGTGATTGCAAATTTAGGGCATCCGGCACTTGTAATTTCTCACAATAAAACCCTTGCCGCGCAGCTTTATCAGGAATTTAAAAACTTTTTTCCAAAAAACGCTGTACATTATTTTGTTTCTTATTATGACTATTACCAACCCGAAGCGTACCTTCCTCAAACAGATACATATATAGAAAAAGAATCGAGAGTAAACGAATTTATAGATACAATGCGGCACGCGACCACCGCTTCTGTGCTTACGCGAAAAGATTTTATAGTGGTAGCATCGGTTTCTTGTATTTACGGCATTGGAGACCCAGAAGAATACCGCAAAGCATCATTTTTTATAAAAGAAGGAGAAAATGTCTCGCAAAGAAATTTTCTGCGCAGACTCGCGGAACTTCGCTATGAAAGAAACGACTTTGAAGAACGTCCAGGGTTTTTTAAAGTAAAAGGAGAAACAATAAAAATTTTAACTCCCTCTGGAGACTCAATAGTACGCATGGAGTGGGACGGAAACAAAATCGAGTCCATTTACAATGAAACTGAAGAAAAAAGCCTTGAGACTTTCAGTATTTTTCCGGCAAAACACTTTGTAACTCCGCAAGAAAAACTTGAATTAGCGCTTTTAAATATTGAAGCGGAGCTAAAAGAACAAATAAAAAAACTGCGAAAGGAAAATAAGCCGCTTGAAGCAGAACGGTTGAAAAGAAAAACTATGTATGATCTTAAAATGATCCGCGAGACTGGCTACACCCATGGAATAGAAAACTACTCCCGGCACCTTTCTTTCAGAAAATCCGGAGAACCGCCGTATACTCTTTTGGACTTTTTACCACAAAAGACAACTATTTTTATAGATGAATCACACATGTCTATTCCTCAAATTCGCGGAATGTTTGCAGGAGATAGAGCCAGAAAACAAACATTGGTAGAACATGGCTTTAGGCTTCCTTCAGCAATAGATAACCGCCCTTTGACTTTTCAAGAATTCAACAAAAAAATCGGGCAAATCGTTTACGTATCAGCAACGCCTGCGGAATATGAACTCAAAGAAAGTAAAGAAAGTGTAGTGGAGCAACTCATACGCCCCACGGGGCTTTTGGACCCGAAAATTGAAGTGCATGGTACAAAAAACCAAATGAAAGATGTTCTTTTTGAGATAGAAAAAAGAATACAAAAAAAACAAAGAGTAATTGTAACAACGCTCACCAAAAGA
>JBBTVJ010000075.1:0-7573 GCA_038063295.1 Patescibacteria group bacterium
ATAGTTAGCGAAACTGGCAATAAAGCTCTACGCAGGCACATATCTGATGTTTTAAATGATATACAAGGAGGGGTTTCTTTTTCTCAAGCACTAGCGCACCATCCGCAAGTGTTCTCACAATTTTACGTCTCAATGGTAAAATCTGGCGAAGAATCTGGCAAGCTTGAAGAAATATTTAAATTTCTAGCTGACTATCTGGAAAGATCGTTTGAACTTCAGCGAAAAGCGAAAAACGCCTTGATTTATCCAGCATTTATTCTTTCAGCTCTTATCATCGTAATGATTTTGATGTTAGTTTTTGTAATTCCCAAACTTTCTAGCATTCTCGAAGAAACTGGGCAAGAGATACCTTTTTATACGCAGCTGGTAATTGGCACCTCAAATTTTATTAGGGATTTTGGTTTTTTCCTGCTTATTTTGTTTGCGGTATTAGGGGTATTTATTTTCAGATACTCACGTACAGAAAGCGGCCGAGTATATTTTGCCCGATTTCTTTTATCTATTCCTATCATCGGGGGTCTTTATAAAAAAATGTTCCTTTCTCGTATTGCTGATAACTTGAGCACTCTTCTTTCCGGCGGTATTACCGCTACTCGTTCTATTGATATTGCTTCGGAGGTGGTGGGAAATGAAATATACAGGAGGATTTTGGTAGATTCTCTTGCATCAGTAAGGGGGGGATCTATGATTTCGGATTCTCTTTTGAAATACGAAGATATTCCTTCCCTTTTTTCACAAATGATAAGAATAGGCGAAGAAACCGGAAAGTTGGATTTTATTTTAAAAAGTTTAGCTGGATTTTACAGAAGAGATGTTGATAACATGGTAGATAACTTAGTGAGTCTGATTGAACCTATATTGATTTTGGTGCTTGGACTTGGAGTTGGGCTTTTGGTAGCTTCGGTGCTTATCCCGATTTATAATCTCTCAACGGCGTTTTAGCTTTGTTTTAAATCTTTTCAAGTTATCCACACGCGTTCCAGCTTCAAGGTGTTATAATTTCTTCATAGGTCGATTTATTTAAACGTTCAGAAATTATGTTTAAAAAGAACAAAAAAGGTTTTACGCTTATTGAGCTTCTGGTAGTTATTGCTATTATTGGAATTTTGTCGTCTGTGGTTTTGGCGTCTTTGAACAATGCCAGAAGAAAGTCGCGTGATGCAAGAAGAGTAGCTGATATCGGCCAATTACGGCTTGCCCTGGAACTTTACTTTGATACAAACCGCGATTATCCTGCCTCCGGTTCTCTTTCGGCGCTTGCACCAACTTTTATTGCAGCGGTTCCAGTTGATCCCTTGGGTGGAGCATACGGTTACTTTAGATGCAGTAGTACTCTTTTTCATCTAGGAGCTTCTCTTGAAGACTCATCCCACGCTTCTTTAAGTACCGATTTGGATGCAATTCCTGCGGGTTGCGTTGGGTCTACCGTTGATTCTCCGGATGCTGATGGGTGCGCAAATGAAGCCAGTCGTTTTTGCTACGACCTAACCAATTAATGTGTACTTTTCTGCGTTTGTATTCGGCGCAATAATAGGAAGTTTTTTAAATTCAGTCTTGTTTAGGAAAAATACCGGAAACTCGCCCCTTTGGGGCCGTTCCCGGTGTTTTTCTTGTGGGAAAAAACTTTCTTGGCTGGAGCTTGTTCCTATTTTGAGTTTTATTATTCAAAAAAGAAGATGCGGGCAATGCGGAAGCAGGATTTCGTGGCAGTACCCGGTAGTAGAAATATTGATAGCAATATTGGCTGTTTTGTTGAATTTTAAATTTTCAACCCGCCTGCCGGACGGGCAGGTTTTTAATTTTCAGTTCTGGTTTTATTTTACGGCTTTTTGCTCCCTGTTTTTAATTGCGGCATATGATTTTAGGCATAAAATCATAGAAAGACATTTTTTATATATATTTGGCGGATTTGCAGTTGTAAATACGGTGTATCGAAACATACAAATATCGACATATCGATATTTAGATATACTGGCAGCTTTAGGTATTTTTTTATTTTTTTATCTGCTTTGGAGGGTATCTGATGGAAAATGGATGGGCAGGGGCGACGCTGATTTAGTGTTTTTTTCGGCTATTTTTTTGGGCTACCCTTTAAGTTTATTTATGCTTTTGGGGTCTTTTTGGATCGGGGCTTTATTTGGGGTTGTTTTATTGATTACTTCTTTTGGAAGAATTACAATAAAAAGTGAAGTGCCGTTTGGCCCATTTATCGCTATCGCGTTGTTTATTGCCTGGTATTTTAGTGACATGCTAACATTTTTATATGAGTTCATATATTTTTAAAAAAGAAACATGGCTATCTTTTATCGGAGTTGTTTTTGCTTTTTTGATTTTAATTTTGATTTTGCCTTTTTCTGTGGGTACGGCTATTCCCAAAAAAGACGGTTCATTTATTTTGATGATAGATTATGGAAACGGCGTTGAAAAAAAATTCCAGGGCTCTTCTAAAATAAAAGCAACTGCCTGGGATGCTCTTCAGCAGGCGAATGCCCACTCTTTTTTGGAGGTGGATGCAGCCTTGGATTTTTACCCAGCCTCTATCGATAAAAATGAAAACGGCAAAAATGGAAAGCAATGGATTTTATATGTAAACAAAAAAAGAGTTTTTGCGTCTCCCATAGAAGTGAAAATAAATTCTGGTGACGAAATTTTATGGAAATTCGAATAAAGAGTGGGTTTACTTTGATCGAGGTTATTCTGGTTGTAGGCATTGTTATTGTGATAGCCTCTATTACTTTAGCAAATTTTCCAGAATTTAATGAAAGAATCGGAATTGAACAGGAAGCGGGAAAATTTGTTCTTGCTGCGCGAAAAGCTCAATCCTATGCTTTGGGTGTTCGCGAATTTCAAATAGGCTCAAAGATATTTCCTCCGTACGGAGTAAGTGCAACTATTAACGATCGAATTCATTTTACTGTTTTTGGAGATACCAATCTTTCTAATAGGTTTGAAAATTTTCTTGGAGAATCTGTCGAAGTTTTTACTGTAAGTCCCAGAGTGGAAATTCACGAAATTTGCGGCAATTCTCAATCTATTCCCCCTGGTCCTTGCAATCTTACTACTGCGGATATTGTTTATATAAGACCCGCTCCATCGATTGTTTTAACCGGAGTGGTGGGGGGGATACCGCTGAGCTACAATGATATTAAGGTCGTTTTTACAACTCTTGATGGATCGATAAGGAAAGATGTTGTTATTTGGTCAACGGGTCAAATATCAATTGAATAAGAGCCTGTCTGCCGGCAGGCAGGGTTTTTCGCTTTTGGAGACTGCAATTGCGATTTCGATTTTGGTTTTTTCAATTCTTGGTCCCATGACTCTTTCTTCCCAAAGCATACGTTCTGCTTCGGTAGCAAGGAATACTATAATTGCTTCAAATTTAGCCCAAGAAGGCATAGAGCTAGTAAAAAATATTCGGCTTAACAATAGAATAGAAGAACGGGATTGGATGCGTGGGTTGAATAACTGTAAAAGTGTGAACGGTTGTTATATTGATGCAAAGGATTTGGATGTGCGCCAATGCGCATCAAACTGCAGCTTTCTTAGATTTGATAATTCTTTAAAATTATACAATTATAATTCAGGATCGGATTCGGTTTTTAGAAGAATAATCACTATCAGCGATATTAATGCCCGAGAAATTAGAGTGCGTTCTCTTGTAAAATGGACCGATAAATTTGGCAACCACGATTTCTTTTTATCAACTTCAATGTTTGACTGGTAAATATGCAAAAAGTTTATGAATAATAAATCGCACAAAAAAATGGGTTTTACGCTTTTGGAGATGATAGTGGCGATGGGTGTTTTTATAATAGCGGTATTATTTAGCGTGGGATCTTTATTGTCTCTTACAAATGCTCAAAAAAAAGCGCTGGTTTTGCAGTCAACCCAGGATAATTTGAGATTTGCTTTAGAAACCATAGCCAGGGATATAAGAACCGGAGATTTTTATTACTGCGGATCAAGTATTTCCGATGTTCCACCAATTCCTTCTAGGAAAGATTGTTCCTTTGGGGGTCCCTCGCTTACATTTCAAAATGTTTCTGGAAATACGATTACTTACCAAATGAAAGACAGTAGAATTCAAAAAAAAGACGGCGTTTTGAATTTCGAACCCATTACTTCTTTGGACATTACTGTGGAGTATCTTACTTTTTATGTGATAGGCTCTCCAGATACCGATAATCTACACCCAAGAGTTACAATTGTTGCAAAAGGAGTATCGGGGTCTGGCAGCAGAAGATCGGATCTTAACTTACAAACTACAGTTAGCCAAAGAACAATACAGCGGTGAAAGGAATTACTTTAATTTTAGCGGTATTTGTTTCTTCTCTTGCTCTTACGCTGGGTCTTGGAATTTTCACTTTGCTTTTTTCAGAACTAGAGTTTTCCGGATCTGCGAGAGAATCTGTTTTAGCTTTTTATGCAGCAGACGGGGGAATAGAATGTGCAATTTTTTGGGACATAGAGACAAACGCTTTTGCTACTTCTACCACTTCTTCGATAACTTGTGATGAGGATACTTTCACGGTCGGGGGCCCCAGTGGTATTAGCAGATTTACAATTCCTTTTAACGATGGTTCGTGCGCAGATGTTGAGGTTACAAAAAGCAATACTATTGTGGTAATATCTCAGGGAAAAAATATTTGCGCGGATTCTCCAAAAACAGTGCAAAGGGGGCTTCGAGTAAGTTACTAAACGCAATCTAATGCCATGAGTATATGAGTAAAGAAGAAGCAAAAAAAAGAATAGAAAAACTAAAAAAAGAAATAAATCATCATCGGTATTTATATCATGTTTTAGACACAGAAGAGATTTCCGATGAAGCCCTAGATTCTTTAAAACATGAATTAAAAAAACTTGAAGACCAGTTTCCAAGTTTGGTGACTTCGGATTCTCCAACTCAAAGAGTGGGCGGAAAGGCTCTTACCAAATTTAAAAAAATAACTCACCAT
Source organism: Patescibacteria group bacterium (assembly GCA_038063295.1). Lineage (GTDB taxonomy): Bacteria > Patescibacteriota > Minisyncoccia > UBA11713 > 2-01-FULL-45-33 > DATDXD01. The sequence goes on from JBBTVJ010000075.1 coordinate 4,956, forward strand.
CAGCCAATGCTTTCCTTGGAAGACGTGTTTTCTGAAGATGAATTTTCCGAATGGCTCAAAAAAATAAAAAAAAGGATTACCGAAGCTCGCTATTCTTTTTTTGCGGAACCCAAATTTGATGGGCTTGCAATTTCTATTGTTTACAAAGACGGTATTTTAAAATATGCCGCGACTCGCGGGAATGGCATAACTGGCGAAGATGTAACGCAAAACGTAAAAACAATTGAAGCCATTCCATTGTCTTTAAATAAAAAAATTAATACTGAAGTGCGCGGTGAAGCCATAATAACAAAAATAAATTTTGAAAAAATAAATATGGAGCAAAAAAGAAAAAAACTTCAAGTTTACGCAAATCCCCGCAATCTCGCTGCGGGATCTATAAGGCAGCTTGATCCTAAAATTACCGCTTTACGCAAACTGGATTTTTTTGCATATGATATTTTGGGATCGGATTATCAAACACATCACCAAAAACACGAAGTTTTGCGAGAGTTAGGATTTAAAACCGCAAAAAAGTTTGAAAAAATTTGCGTAAGCGAAAATGAAGTATTTTTATACCACAAAAAAGTGGCTAAACTGCGAGAGAAACTTCCATACAATATTGATGGGCTTGTAGTAAGCGTGGACTCCGATAGACTGTTGCGCGATTTGGGCGTGGTGGGAAAAACCCCAAGGGGAATAATTGCATTTAAATTTGCCCCAAAAGAATCAACAACTGTTGTTGAAGATATTATAGTCCAGGTGGGGCGCACGGGGGCGCTTACTCCTGTTGCGGTTTTGCGCCCGGTGGAAATCGGGGGTGTGACAGTGAGCCGCGCGACTTTGCACAATGAAGATGAAATAAAAAGACTCGGAGTGCGTATTGGGGACAGCGTTATTGTGGGTCGAGCAGGGGATGTAATACCGGACATAAAAAGAGTTTTGCTCCGTCTTCGCACCGGAAAAGAAAAAGTATTTCACGTACCCAAGGCTTGCCCAGTTTGCGGAAAAGAAGTTCAAAAAAAAGAGGGCGAAGTAAATTATTTTTGCACAAACAAACACTGCCCCGCGCGTCACAGAGAGGGGCTTTATCACTTTGTCTCTCGCAAAGCTTTTAATATAGAAGGACTGGGTCCCAGAATTTTAGATGCCTTTTTGGATTTTGGATTAATTTACGATGCGGCGGATATTTTTAATCTTAAAGAAAGCGATATTTCTCCACTGGAGAGGTTTGGCGAAAAATCTGCGGAGAATCTGGTGCGCGAAATTAAAAAAGCCAAAAATATTTCTCTGCCCAGATTTATTTACGCTTTGGGAATTTTGCATGTAGGGGAAGAAACTGCTTTGGATTTGGCGAAAAGATTTAAGGATTTCAACGATTTGGCTTCCGCGAAACTGGAAGAGCTCGAAAATATACGGGATATTGGTCCTAAGGTTGCAAGTAGCATTTTTTTGTGGTTTTCCGATGAACAAAATAGAAAGTTTTTAGGCAAGCTGCGCGATGTAGGAGTAAAAACAGAAAACTATAAACTCAGGACCATGGACTATAAGCTTGAAGGTCAGTCCTTCGTGTTTACTGGGGAGATGGAAAGTTTGTCCCGCGACGAAGCCAAAGACAGGGTACGCGCTCTTGGAGGTGATGTTTCTGGCTCCGTAAGTAAAAAGACGGATTATGTGGTAGCGGGTGAATCTCCTGGCTCCAAATACGAAAAAGCCAAAAAGTTGGGAGTAAAAATCCTCACAGAATCCGAATTTTTGAAGATGATAAAGTAGTTGACAGAACTGTATTTTAATGCTATACTGTTAAGCAGGAATCAAAAAGGAGGTAGTAAAGATGGATATTCTTGAGAGAGTTGACGGGAAGATTCTAGAGTTCTTTACAAAAATCAGCCACAAGTTTCAGCGGCTTACAGGAAGGACAAATTTTTTCTTGGCAAGGCTTTGTCTTTCAGGAATGGCAATAGGTTTATTGTTGAGTGTAATTAGTTATTGGATTCCTTTGTTACACAGAAAAACTAATTTGTTTTGGGTGTTTGTTGAGATTTTTGTTGTTTTGAGGCTGACGTTTGATGTTAAAGAATTAGAAAAAGCCGAAGAACAAAATTTTTTTGGTGAGGTGACACAAAAACCGATTTTGAGGTTGCTTCCTGTTCACAATCATATTTTCAGAGTATTTGTATTTGCCGCAAATATTTTTCTTACAGGGATTGTTTTATTAGCTGTTGCGACGGGGATTTTTGAAACAGCGACTACCACGTTTTTTACTATCATAGACCATGTTTTAACATGGCCAGCGGCTACTTGTTTTTGTTACTTCGCTGTTGTAACACCTATGCCTCCGGGGAAGAGTAAGATACGGGAATGGGTTGAAAATTTTGCCAGCGGCTTTCGCAAGCCGGCGGCAGTAGAAAGTAGGAATTGAGATTTTAAAAACCTTGTACTTCTGAAGTACAAGGTTTTGCTTTAAAAAAGAATTTTCTATTGTACGTAAAATGTACGATCGTCCAAAATGCGTACAATGTGGAATAATGCGGAAGTGGAATAATGCGGAATATGGTAATGTGTAGTAAATTTTGATATACTGGTTTTCAGATGAATTTTAGAGGTGGTTTTGTGTCCGTAGCACTGCCAAGAGAAGA
>JBBTVJ010000076.1:0-4230 GCA_038063295.1 Patescibacteria group bacterium
CGGAAATAGCCTCTCCTTGTTGTGGTTCCGGAAGCTGTTTTGTTTCCATTTTTTTAACGATGGCTTTTGCTAAGGGATGCTCCGATGCTTTTTCTGCAATTGCCGCATAAAATATCACCTCATTTTCTGATATTCCGTAACTTACAATATTTGTTACGGCGGGCTCTCCCTTGGTGAGTGTTCCGGTTTTATCAAACGCAATGGAAGTAATCCGATGCGCTTTTTCCAATGCTTCCCCGCCTTTTATCAAAATTCCCGACTCAACCCCTTTCGTGGTTCCTACCATTAATGCCGTGGGTGTTGCAAGACCCAGTGCGCAAGGACATGAAACTATAAGCACAGCTATTGCAAAAAGCAAGGAAGCTGCAAAATTTAATCCAAAAATGAAATACCACAATGAAAAAGTTATTAAAGCAAATACTATAACTGCAGGAACAAAATATTCAGAGACTTTGTCTGCTACTTCTTGTATTGGAGCTCGACTTGCTTGAGCTTCTTCTACAAGCCGAACAATTTGATATAACAAAGTTTCTTTTCCAATTTTTGTTGCTCTGCATTTAAGGAAACCCTCCGCGTTGATTGTAGCTCCAATAATTTCGTTTCCTATCACCTTTTTTACCGGTATTGACTCTCCTGTAATAACTTTTTCATCCACATGACTTTCTCCCTCGATTACTATTCCATCTGTAGGAACTTTAGTGCCGGGTTTTACTATAAATATATCTCCAACTTGCATTTCTTGAATGTTAATTTCTATTTCTTTCTCGTCTTTTATAATTACGGCTTTTGGCGGGGCAAGACCCAAAAGTTTTCTTACAGCCTCGCCTATTTTACCTCGTGATTTTGCTTCAAAATATCTTCCCAAAATAATAAAGCTAATAAGAGCCGCCGAAGATTCCCAATAGGGATGATCTTGGCCTATCCAATAGGTTTGAAGCCATGGATAGCTCCATGAAAAAAGAAAACCAACTACGCTGTAGATATACGCTGAAGTGGTGCCAAGTACAACCAAAACATCCATACTGGCGGACCCTGCGCGAATAGCGGTCCAACTATTTCTGTAAAATGGCCATCCTACCCCGAATTGGATGGGGGTAGTCATAATAAGATAAACCCAGTTAAGATCAATAAAATATCCCCCCAATGTTATTGCGTGTATATGTTGAAGATTAAACATATGTACGCCCATGTAATATGCAATAATTGGGGTAGCTAGCAAAAATGAAATCACAGTTCTTGTTTTAAGATTTTGTATTTCTTCTACTCTTGATTTTTCTGCCGCTTCCTCTTCAGATAATCCTTCTTTTGGCAAAATAAGCGCATACCCCAATTTATTTATAAGTTTTATGATGTCTTCAACGTTAATCTCTTGTGAATCGTACTCCAAAATAAGTTTTTCAGAACCAAAGTTGGCGTTGGCGCTAAGTATGCCTTTGGTTTTTTGCAGAGTTTTATTTATTAAAATAGCACAAGAAGCGCAATGCATGCCTTTTATTTTGAAAATTGCCTTTTGTGTCATAAGTTATTAGTGTATATAATGATAATATCACTTTATGTTTTTTAAACACAAGATTGATGAATAAATTTATCAAATTGCTGGTTGTTGCGGTATTTATGATAAGCAGCGGCACTATCTACCAAAAATTTTATCGCCCAGAAGGAATAGGCCCGATTGAGCCCACTGGAAATGTTGTTGAAATAAACATCCGCGCAAAAGAAAATCAATGGAGGTGGGAACCCGCCGACATTAGATTAAGAGGCGGCGACTTAGTGCGACTTCACATATTTAATGAAGATAACTATGATCACGGTTTTGCCATAGAAGCGTTTGGAATTAATAAACGCCTTTTTCCAAGAAGAGAAACTATTGTGGAGTTTGTTGCTTCTAGGGTAGGCCGTTTTCAGTTTTATTGTTCTGTTCCTTGCGGGAAAGGTCACTACGATCAGATCGGCGCCATATTTGTGGAAGAGTAAAATTTCCTCCTCCTAAAATTGCAATAGCGATTCCAGCCGTGGTAAGTCCTATATCTCTATAAATATCCGGATTTATTGAAACCCCGAATTTTATAAGGAAAGATCCGAAAAACATTGCTGTAAAAAACGCTGCGATTCCTCCGAACAATCTCACTTTAGTTCCCGTTATAAGCGCAATTCCTACGGCTATTTCGGTAAGTCCGAGATAAAAGTTTATGGCTGAAGCTGTTCCGAGGCCTAAAAAATTTAAAATTAATTGTATTTCTGAAGTTGTTTGCGATGGCGATGATAATTTTTGGAAACCAAAAAGCAAGAAAACCGTTGCAAGACCAACTCTTAATATAAGCAAAGCCCAATCTAATTTTTTGTTATTTTTCATTGTTTAAGCTCCGAGAGACTTTAATTTTTCTGTTAATTTATCTGTGTTCACACCCCCACTGGAAAATAGTTCATCATTTATAATTATGCCAGGAGAAGAAAATATTTTATATTTTAAAACCATTTCTTGTCCTTTTGGCGTTGTGGCATCAATTTCTTGGAAATTTATATTTTTAAAATTTTGTGAATTTTTCTCCCACCAATCTTTAAATTTTTTGCATTCTATACACCCCAAGACCATAATTTCTACAAGCTCTATCATAATCTAATAATAGTAAGTTAATTAATAATATACAATAAGTATGCGATATAAAGTACTAAAAACAAAAAACCCTCAAAACGCTTGAGAGTATGCCGCTCGCCGGTAAACATGAAAATATAAAGCAGAATTGCGGAGAATAAGGTAATGGCGGTATCGAAAAATAAATTTTTTGGAAATATAATTGGCTTAAATAAGGCGCTTGTTCCTAAAATCATAAGAAAGTCAAAAATATTAGATCCTATAACATTTCCCACTGCAATGCCCGGCTGTTTTTTATAAGCCGCAACAAGAGAAACTGCAAGTTCTGGCAGAGAGGTACCAATACCCACAATGGTAAGCCCGATTATTGTCTCATTAAGTCCAAAAGATTTTGCAAATTCCACCGCTCCATCTACCACCCACTTACCGCCCAAAATTGTTCCCAAAAACCCTGCCAGCATCATTAAAATAGCAATTGGAATTGCTACAACATGGAATGATTCTTCGCTGCCATCGTGATCGTTTTTACCTTCTTTGGTTACATGAAGTATCCAAAAAATGAAAATAATAAGCATTATCAAGCCATCGAGACCGCTGATTTTTCCATCCAAGGCAAGTGCTCCGGCGATGGCTACAGAAACCATATTCCACAAAAGATCTCTGCGCACCCAAATTTCCTTTAGTGTGAGAGGGAACAAAATTGCGCAAAGCCCCAAAATAAAAAGTATATTGAAAGTATTGCTTCCGATAACTGTTCCCAAACCAATTTCTTGTTCACTTGAGAGGTTCGCTATAAAAGAAATAGCAAATTCCGGAATAGATGTTCCAATGCCGACAATGATCAGTCCGATTACTATGTGGGATATATTAAGTCTTTTTGCAAAAGATACAGCTCCGTCCACAAGAAAACCAGCACCTTTTACTAAAATATAAAATCCCAAAAAAAATAGAAAGATGGTTATCATATTTTTATAGTGTATAATTATAAAATAACATGAATCACCAAAAAGGGGGGAGGTACATAAAGGATATGGTTTACGGCGCAAATGATGGCATTGTGACTACCTTTGCTGTGGTTGCGGGAGTTATGGGCGGGGGGCTTGCGGAAGTCATCATTGTGCTGATTGGAGTAGCAAGTCTTTTGGCGGATGCATTTTCAATGGCGGCATCCAATTTTTTAGGTTCGCGTTCGGAAAAAGAATTTTACGATCGAGAAAGAACGGTTGAGGAATGGGAAATTGAGAATGACAGACAAAAAGAAATAAAAGAAACGGAAGATTTTCTAGCAAACAGGGGGTATTCTCCGGAGGATAGGCAAAAATTTGTGGAATTGTTTTTAAAAAACAAAGAGCTTTGGACAGACTTTATGGTGAAAGAAGAACTTAATTTAGCATACGACCCGGAAAAAAGCGAGAAACTCTCCTCTATCGCTACTTTTTTTTCTTTTGTTGCGGCGGGCTTTGTGCCCTTAATTCCATTTTTAGTGTGGGATGGCGATAAAGGCGCTTTATTTACACTTGCGATTTTTTTTACTGCGTTTGCATTGTTTTTTGTGGGAGCCATGCGCACACATTTTACTGGCAAAAACTGGGCGCATGCGGGGTTTGAGATGCTTTTAGTGGGAGGAGTGGCGTCAG
>JBBTVJ010000077.1:0-11402 GCA_038063295.1 Patescibacteria group bacterium
TCGGGATTTTCAAATGTGCGCGGGACCATATCTATGGCAAATACTGGGCGCCCCCCCAGCGGAGGATCCCAGTTTTTATAAATTTAACAGATAATACGGGATTAGATTTTGATAAACCTCCCGAAGTAAGCCAGCATCCGGTATTTGGAAAAGTTGTATCGGGAATGGATATTGTAGACAAAATAGCCAAAGTAGAGGTTGACCAAACGGGAATACCCGTGAGTGCGGTGACTATTAAGAGTGTGGTAATTCAATAAGTTCAATATTATCCCCCACTACAATTCCGTTCTTCTGGGTCCACCCAGCATTTACTTCTAAAACATACTTTACCGGATCAGACGGCGAAAATGACGCAGGATATGTATCCGGAGAAATATTTTCGGAAACTGCAACAATTTTTTTCGTCTCATCAATCCAAATTATGTCTATTGAAAAACGCATGTCTTTCATCCAAAAAGAATATTGCGCTGGAATCCCAAAAACAAAAAGCATTCCCGCATTCTCCGGTAAACTCTTTTTGCCGCTCAATCCCCTGCTTCGTTTTTCTTCAGTATCAGCAATATCAATCTTGATTTGCTTCCCAGCTATCAAAATAATAAAGGTGTCAGTGGAAATGCTGGTCTGTTCTTTTGGGGAATTTAAAAATAAATTAGACCGGTTTTTAAAAATAGCGCTCAAAGAGAGCGTAAAAAACACAGCCATTAAAATTATAAACCCGCTCTTTATCATGTGTAATATTTATAACGCTCTAAAACAAAACATGGTATCATAATATAAGTATGACTGAAATATTCCATATGCAACACAATCACAAACACATAGAGCTGCGCATTAAGCTTTCGCTATCTTTACTTGGGCTTGTCATATTTATAGCAGCTTTATTTTATCGTTCCATAGAAGGGTGGAGTTTGATAAACTCTCTTTATTTTGCTGTGTCCACAGCCTCAACCGTAGGATATGGAGATTTAACACCATCTCATGAAATATCCAGAATATTTACAATTATATTTATTATTTTATCCACAACCCTTACCCTTTACAGTATTTCCTTGATAGCGCAAAAGGGCATTATCTTTCACATACGAAAAAAAGATGAGGTGTAAGTCAAAAAACAAAAGCTGACAAAATCATTAAAACTCCAAAAATTAGGGCAAAATATCCAAAATTTATTTTTCGAGCGAGCTTTAAAAAATAATGAATTGTTAAAATTCCGAAAATAAAAGCAAATAAAACCCCTACAAAAAATTTCGGAGAAAAATAAAAACTCCTAAAGTTTAAAAAAATATTTCCCGCAAGAACTATTGGTAAGCTCATCAAAAAAGAAAGTTTGAGCGATTCTTCATCGTTAAACTTTCTAAAAAGCAAAGTGGATATTGTAAGTCCGGAACGAGAAAGACCGGGGAGTGCGGCAAGCCCCTGAACAACGCCAAGAAGAATTGAATCAAAAAGATTCAAATCCGAATAGCTTTTAGTGGTGTTTTTATTTTTTCTCAATTGCGGGATAGCGGTTATTAAAAGCATAAAGCCTACCAGCAAATTCAACGAAACCGATCCTAATTTGATAAAATTTTCAGAGTATTCTATGGCTTTTAAAAAAACATACCCTAAAGCTCCACTTACTGCTGTAGATATAAAAAGAAACTTAAAAATTTGCTTATTTACAAACGATGCTTTCTTAAAATTAAAAAAAGTTTCAAAAAGCGTTTTTGTTTCTTTTCTTAAATAAATAAGCGCTGCCAAAAAAGTGCCCAAATGAAGAAACAAAGCAAATTTCAGAATTTCGGAAAGCTCTCCTCCGCCAAAAAAATTAACTTTCGCAAAAGTAATAGCGCCGTCCGAACTTATCGGAAGCCACTCAGTAATTCCTTGAATTATCCCTAATACAATATTTTCGATCACTGCTTTATATTATCAAAAATTGTGGTATTATAAAACAAGGTGTTTTTTGGAGTCAATCAAATGAAATTTTCTGGAGTATCCTTGGCTTTTTCAATTGGGATAACAATATGTTACGGCGCCGTTATTGCTTATTTTTTTCTTAAGCCGCGCCTTTTCACACGCGAATTTATAAATCAGGAGAAAAGTTCATTTCACGAAGACCTAAGACACAAGATAAACGAATTGGAAGACAATTACCTTTTAACCGATAAAGAATGGAACGACATGTTCGAAATTGCAAAATTTGCCGATGAGCGATTTTTAACGCAACATCCAGATATAACTGAATTTATAAGCCTTGCTGTAAAAGTAGAAAAAATAATTGAAAATAGAAAAAGAAAATAACCCCGTGCTTTTTTCTAGCACGGGGTTGACCTTGCTCCTATCGTCTAGGCCGGTTCAGGACACACGGTTCTCATCCGTGTAACTCGGGTTCAAATCCCGATAGGAGCGCAGCGAATGAAATGTTCTAAAATATTGACAAAATAAAACAAGTGGTGTTAGTATTGATAGCGGAGTTTAATGTAATCCAAAAAACATCATAAGGAGGCATTATGGATCACCCTAATATGTCAGAGTTAAACGAGTTCTGGAAAACCGGAAAGTATACCAACGATCTTTTAAAAACTAGAAACTTTGCAGTTAACTTTGCGGTAGCTAGCAATCCAAAAACATCTCTGAAAACTATTGATTTGCTTTTAGAAATACACCCAGACCATCCTGATTTAAGCGACATTGAAGATTCCAGCAAGCGCTACATCGGTGGACAGTCAGCAAGCGATATAGATATTAGGCTTGCTATTGCTCAGAACGCAACTTATCAAAAAATTTTGGAGGTTTTACAAAACGACTCTCGACTTTCCGTAAAAACATCCGCTCAAACTCGCATCAATCCTTCAGACACACACGCCTACTAAAAATTAAATTCCTCCCGTGTTCGGGAGGAATTTTTTTTATTTTATATTTCGAGTTTTTCTTTCCAATGCTCGGCGACTTGCTTGGCCTTTTTTGCGGCAATGCCGGTGTAAAGTGATGGATTTAAAATAATGTCCTGCTGGCGCGGAGTCATCTTTTCAAAATATGCTTTTATTTCCATGTCCTCCAAGGCTATTTCTTGAAGCGGCTTATTTTCACTTCTTGCTTTGATCGCAAGCACTCTCACTTTTTCATGCGCATCTTTGTGCCCTAGTGCAGATAAAATCAGCTGCAGAGGCTCCGCCATTATAGAGCCTTTCGTGAGCTCAAAATTCTTTTTTAAATTTTCTTTGTCAACTGTAAGTTTTTTCATCGTACGCGTAAGCCGCTTTGCAGTTGAAATCACATAAGCGATAATTTCTCCATAAGTCCGCCCCGAAGCAGAATTGGTAAGATCCCTTTGGTGCTCGCTAATTTGATCCATAAATATGGTGATAATGCGCGGCATTACAATTTTCCAAAAACTCTTTGAGTTTTCAAAATTTATAGGATTGCGCTTTTGAGGCATGGTTGAAGATCCAACCTGATTTTCTTCAAAATCTTCACCAACTTCTCCAATTTCTGTTCTTTGAAGGTGGCGCATATCATCAGATAAGTTTGCCAATATTCCCGCTACAATAGTTATTTCGCAAAAAAGGCGCACTAAAGCCTCGGGTGGCACAACTTGCGTTGAAATTTCAGCGGGCTTAAGTCCTATTTCTGCAAGCACATCTTTTTCAAATTGCTCTGGATCGTCAAAAAATAAAGAAGAAGCGTTATACGCCCCCACAGCTCCAGAGAATTTTCCAGGAAGTTCTTTGACTAAAGCACGAAGAGCTTTAATAGATCCCCCCAAACGGCTTACGTACTGAGCAATCGCAAAACCAAAAGTAATCGGAACAGCATGTTGACCGTGTGTTCTGCCAATTTGAATTGTCTCTGCCTCGCGAAGCGCTATCAAAATCAGCACTCTTTCCAATTGAAGAAGCGCTGAAATCAGTTTTCCTTCAACTACGTCTTTATACCTAACCGCATTGGCAGAATCAATAATATCATACGACGTTGCCGTCATATGCACTGCGCTGCTTTGGACTCTGGCGCGAATGCGATTTACAAGCGCGCGGATATCATGATGAATTTTCTCTTCTTCTTCATATACTTCTTCTGTTTTTATTTCTCTGCAAGCTTCTTTAACCTGCCTTACAATTTCTTTGGAACAGTATCCTCTGCGCTCCAAAACCTTCACAAGCGCCAGCTCCACAAAAAGCTTGTAGCGGGTAAATCCGTTTTTAGAAAGATATTGCGCTGATTCTTCGTCAGAGTATCTGTAATCAACTGGGGAAACATTATCAAATTGGTTGCGCATTTTTGTCATGCGTTTTCCAAGAGCCTCTTTTTTCAGATTATCATTTTATTTTTTATTTTTCCAGTACTTTTCTTGGCGAACGAGAAGCTTGGGAGCGTTTTCCGGATTTTGCATTATCTCTTCTACAATCCGCTCCATACGCATCGCCTGGGAACCTTTTACTAAAATCAAGTCTCCTTCTTTTACCAAATCTTTTAGGATCGCAAAAGCATCTTCCGGAGTTGAAAAATGATAAACTTTGTTTTTTTCCATCCCCAAGGTTAGCGCTTCGGCAGAAATAAACTTAGCACGCAAACCTACGGTTACTAAAACATCCAAAAATTTGTGAGCTTTTTGGCCCACCGTTTTATGGGCTTCTATTGTATATTTTCCTATTTCCAGCATATCACCCAAAATTGCCACTTTTCTTACGGCATCCAGCTTTTCTAGGGCGTCCAGTGCCGCGTGAAGCGCCTGAGGAGAAGAATTGTAAGTATCGTCAATAATTTTTGAATTCTTTATTCCCTCTAATAGTTTCATTCTTCCCGGTGAGGTTTTGCAAGTGGAAAGATATTCCGAAATTTCAACTAAATTAAATCCTAAAATACTCCCTACCGCAAATGCGGAAAGCGCCGCGTAAATATTTTGCTTTCCAAGCGCTTCCTGCAAATGAACTGGCACAGAAGAGCCCTCACAATCTATTTTAAAAGTGGCTCCGGAAATAGAAATTTTAAGATTCGAAGCCAAAAAGTTAGCGTGCGCCCCAAAACCAAAACCCAACACCCGCGCTTTAGTTTTTTCGCGCATGCTCCAGACAGAATCATCATCAAAGTTTAAAAAAGCAAATTCATCAGCAAGCAAATATTTTAAAATTTTAGATTTTTCTCGAGCTATATCCTCCGGTCCTGCAAAAAATTCTACATGTGCCGGTATTTCGCCGATTGCAGTAATAACTGCTATGTTTGGACGTGCAACTTTAAGAATATTGTCCATATCTTTGGGCCTATCAATACCCATTTCCAGAACCAAAATCTCTGGAAATTTTTTATTCCAAATCTCAAAAAACCCCTTTATTATATTTTTGCTCCAGCCAAAGATATTACTATTGAAGTAAGTTGGCAAGCCCAAAATAGAAAGAGCAAGTCCAATCTCACTATTGTAGCTTTTTGGGCTTTGCCGCACGCGAAATTTTTTACTTAAAACACAAAAAATAAATTCCTTTGAAGAAGATTTTCCCACAGAACCAGTAATCCCCACAATTTTCGGCCCATGCTTTGCTAAAGCGGCTTTTGCTTCCAGTATAAGAATTGTTGTAATAAATTTTTTCATAAGAAATGGTTATCTGTCTGGCGGAACAGCATAATAATTTATAAGAAATTTCACCAAATTTGTAAATGGCTCTGTCAGGGTTTGAGAAGCATATTTGACCCCCGTGGGGCGTTCCAAAAACATAAATACTAAAAATCTGGGATCATAGGCTGGAAAATATCCAAAAAATGAATGGAAAAATTCTTCTCCATATCCCCCGCCGTTTTTATTCGGGATTTGCGCAGTTCCAGTTTTTGCAGCAATGCTGTAGCCATCAATTTTGGCTTTACCGCCAGCCAATGTATGATCTACCACATCTACCAGCATTTTGCTCACCAAAAAAGCAGTTTCTCTTTTTATAATCTGCCTGGGTTCGTTAGTTTCCCTAGATGCTTCGTTTTTATAGGTCAAGGTTGGCTCCACAAGCCGCCCACCGTTAGCCAATGCTCCCAAAGCCCGTACCATAGCAATGGGGCTTACAGCAATTCCTTGACCAAAAGATGCAGTGGCAAATTCTATATCTCTTCCGCTTTCCAGGTTAGATAAATTGCTTTTTACTTCGCCCGGCAAATCAATGTTTGTTTTTTCATAAAATCCGAATTTTTTAAGATATTCTTTAAAAATTTCTTTGCCCGTGCGCTGCATCACAAAAACAGCGCCCGTATTCAAAGATTCTTCGAGTACTTGAGTCATATTTCTTTCTCCTCTTGGCTTTTCATCAAAATTACGCAGTTTTTTACCGTTTATTTCAATAAATCCCTTATCTAGGTAAGTAGTGTCGGGGGTAATATGGCCAGAATCAATGCCTGTGGCCATGGTAACTGGCTTCATTATCGAACCCATTTCAAAAACTTTTTCAACAAAGGGATTTAAAAATACACTTAAATCTTTTTCCTCAAAATATTTATTTGGGTCAAATTTTGGGAAAGCCGCCATAACAACCACTTCTCCGCTTTTTGGATCCAAAACCAAAATGCCCCCCGATTGCGCATGCCATTTGTCAGATAGCTTCTTAAGATCACGCTCAGCAATTATCTGTACATTTGGCTCAATAGTCAAAAAAATGTCTTGACCGTCTTCAAGATTTTCACCAAAAACCGAAGCAATGGCAGAAAAAAAAACAAAAAAACCCTTAGAATTTTTAGACTTTTTGCTTCCAACTAAAAACTTGTTATAAAACTTTTCAATTCCATATTTTCCTTCTATAATATCTGAAGAAATTATTGAAGAAAATCCCAAAACATGGCTCAAAAAAGCGCCGAGTGGATAAAATCGCCATTCATCTTCAACAACACCAATGCCCTTTATGTTGAATGATAAAATCTTTTCAGCATCTTCTTTAGATAATTTTTTTTCTAAAACTTCGAATGGATCGTTTTTTTTCTGGATAAATTTTAAAAAAATATCTTTATCTATATTAATTACAGAATTTAATTTCAAAAAAGCGTCTTCTGGGTTTTCCAAAACCCTTGCATTAACATACGCCAAAAAACCATTTTTTGTCGATGCTGCAGCAGAGTATTTACCATTTTTATCTATTAAAAAAATATTTCCGCGATGCGGAAACGGGTTTTTTAAAAAATTATCCTGTTGATTTAAAGAAATGTTTTTGTATTTTTTATGGTGCAATACCTGCAGATTAAAAAGATTTAGGGCCACCAAAAAAAACATCAAGCATATGGCAAAAATTAAAACATAAAGCCGTTTAATAGTTTGACGCCTTAAGGCTTGCGACATTCTTGACGGTTTTTATGACTTCAAACTTCCGGCTTTCGGCATAGCCAAGACTCAAAAAAGAGTTTAAATCCAAATTTTTGCTCGTTTGCGCTTTTTGTGTTTCAAGAGCATAAAACAATTGAAACTCTTGATCCAAAATATTGCTAAGTTCCTTTTTTTCCGCAACCAAATCCACAATGGCACCCAAAATAAAAAGATATGCGACCAGAAGCGCAATAAAAAATGTGGATCCGAATTTTATTATTTTTTTATTTTCCATAATACTCTTAATTTTGCAGATCGCGCGCTTGGATTAATTTGTATTTCGCTTTTTTGTGGAATTATTGGTTTTTTTAAAGTTTTTCCTAATTTTTCTTTCTCTATTTTTTTAAAAAACCTTTTCACTTCTCTATCTTCAAGAGAATGATAGGAAATTACAGCTATCCTTCCTGCATTTTTTAAAATTTCAAACGCTTCCGTAAGTCCTTTTTGCAAAGAATTAATTTCGTCGTTTATATAAATTCTCAAAGACTGAAAAATACGAGCAAGTATTTTGGGATTTTTTACTTTTAGAATGTTCAGCAAATCGTCCACAACAAGAATCCTTTTACTCTTTCTTGAATCAACTATTGTTTTTGCAAACCAGTACGCTCTTTTTTCTTCTCCATATTCTTTAAAAATTTCCGCGAGCCTTTCTTTTGAGTAGCTATTTAAAATTTCTGCGGCGGAAATTTTTGTTTCACTCGACAGCTTCATACTCAAAACTTCTTCCGGCTTCATAAAAGAAAATCCTCGCTTACTTTCCTTTAGATGCCAAGTGGACATTCCTAAATCAAAAAACACAGCGTCGGGCTTAAACTTATATATTTTTGAGATTTCTTTAATATTTCTGAAATTTCCTTCTGCGATTATTAAACTCTCTAAAACTTTTGCCTGCCTGCCGGCAGGCAGGATTTTTGATTTCAAAAAATCAATCATTTTTTCATCTTGCTCTATACCCAGCACTTTTCCATTCGGCTCTATAACTTCCAAAAAATCTCTAGCGTGTCCCCCTCCATCTAAGGTTGCATCAATAACATAATCTCCTGATTTTAGATTTAACTGCTCTTTGACTTCTTTTGTTAAAACTGGAATATGCATATTTAATACAATCCCATTTCCCCTAACTTTTCTGCTATAAGCTCGGTATTTTGATTTGCGGAATCACTATAAATTTTCCAAATTTCAGGATTCCAAATTTCAACTCTATTATAAAGCCCTACTACCATTGCCTCTTTTTCCAGTGAAGCAAATTTTTTCAGATTTTCAGGAAGCAAAATTCTCCCCAAGGAATCTATTTCAATGTCTGTGGAACCCGCAATCATGGAACGCATAAAACTTCTGTTTTCAGCCCTGCCCCAAGGAAGATCTTTGGATAGTTTTTCGGCAAGATTTTTCCACGCTTCAATTGGATACAAAAACAGGCATCTGTCCAACCCACGCGAGACTACAACAATCTTCCCAAGTTCTTTGCGAAATTTTGAAGGAACAGAGAGGCGGTTTTTTTGATCTACGGTATGTAAATATTCGCCGATGAGCATAATTTTAGCTTTATTTCGGCGGGGTTATCCACTTTATCCACAGCTTTTTCCACAGTTTCCCACCTTGTTTTTATTCTATCCCACAAATAAAAAAAGCCCAAACAAGCTCTGTGGATAAATAAAATAAAGTTTTTGCCTTATTTCGGTCTCATTGTGGGAAAAAGTATGACTTCTTTTATGTTTTCTGTGTTGGTAATAAGCATTACTAATCTGTCTACCCCTAAACCAGCGCCGGAGGCGGGAGGCATGCCATACTCCAAAGCTTCCACGAATTCTTCATCCACTGGGTGCGACTCTTTCTCTCCCGCCTTTTTCATTTTTTCTTGCTCTTTAAATCTTTCCAGCTGATCAAGCGGATCATTTAATTCGGAAAATCCGTTCACAAGCTCAAGTCCCCCTACAATAAGTTGAAATCTGTGAACTTCGCTGTTTTTTTCGTACTTCTTTGCAAGTGGAGAAATTTCTAAAGGATGGTTGGTTAAAAATGTTGGGCGTTGTATATGCGGCCGGCAAACTTTTTTAAAAATTTCGTCGGCAATTTTCCCCTTCGATTCAAAAGATTCTGGCTCTATACCAAAACGCCTTGCTATAAGCAAAAGGGATTCTTTAGATTCTTTATCATAATCAATTACTTGAGCGAATCTAGCAAGGGCATCTTTGAAAGTAATTCTCTGAAATTTTTCAGAAAATGAAATAGTTTGACCTTGATACTCAATGTCTGTTTTTTTTGTGATTTTTTTTACCAAATCTTTCAAAAATTTTTCGATAAATTGCATCATATCTTCTTCATCCCAATATGCCGAGTACCATTCCACGGTTGTAAATTCCGGATTATGTTTGGGGTCTACGCCTTCATTTCTGAAACTTTTGCCAATTTCATAAACTTTATTTAGTCCTCCCACAAGAAGTTTTTTGAGATAAAGCTCTGGCGCAATTCTCAAATATAAATCAATATCCAAAGCATTGTGGTGCGTAGTAAATGGCTTTGCAAGAGCGCCACCCGGAATAGGATGAAGCATAGGAGTTTCTACATCCACAAATTCGCTTTTTTCAAATAAATTTCTTAATTCTCTTATTATTTTGGATCTTTGGACAAATCTTGACCTTACTTCTTCATTCATCAATAAATCTAAATATCTTTTGCGGAAACGCTCTTCAATGTCGGAAAGCCCATGCCATTTTTCTGGAAGTGGCAGTAAAGATTTTGAAATCATCTCCCAGCGCGCGGCATCAATCGTGGGTTCTTTTTTCTTGGTTATAAACGGTTTTCCCCATACAGCTACAAAATCACCAATATCTATTACGCTCAAAAAAAGTGAAAAGTTATCCTCTCCTACTTTTTCTTTGGACACAAAAACCTGAAAGGTTTCTCCAGAAAACAAGTCAAAAAAAAGCGATCCGCCATGCTCTCTTTTGGCCATAACTCTTCCTGTAATACCCAGCTGCTTCCTAGATTTTTCCAGCTTTTTAAAATCCTTTTTTACTTTCTCTATTGGAATTACTTTAAATGAAATTTTAGCCGGATAAGGATTTATCCCTCTTGATTTGAGGATTTCCAGTTTTTTTATACGAATAGATCTTATTTCATCAATCGGACTACTCATGGCCATTTATTTTATTTCTAATATTCTGTACTCAATTTTACCTTTGGGAGTAAAAATAAAAACAATGTCATTTTTTTTATGCTTTAAAAGCGCGGATCCCAACGGAGATTCGTTTGAAATTTTATTTTCTTCTGGCAACGCCTCATTTGAACCAACAATATTAAACTCAAAAACACTCCCCGGTTCATTAAGTTTTTCTACAACAACTTTCGATCCAATTTCTACAGAATCTCGAAAAGAGCTTTTTTTAACCACAACGGCTCTTCTTAAATCATCCTCGAGCTCGGTAATCCTGCCTTCATTTAAAACTTGAGCTTCTTTTGCTTCCTGATATTCGGAATTTTCCGACAGGTCCCCCAAACTTTTTGCATACTCAAGGCGATCTGCTATCTCGCGGCGTGTTTTAGTTTTAAGAGTTTCTAGTTCCTCTTTTAGTTTTTTAATCCCTGTTTCGCTAAAATACTCTGATTCTTGGTTTGCCATAAGTTATTTTAGTATACATTAGTTTAAAGATTTTGTAAAAAATTATTTTCTACTATCCATCTAAACATTTCTGAAGCCACAAACGTGGCACCAATTGTATTTTGAATAGGGCCATTTTCCATAATAATAGCCCAAGCAATTTTGGGATCTTCATAGGGCGCAAAACCAATAGACCAGGAATGAACTCGGCCAGTGTCGCCAACTTCGGCTGTACCTGTTTTTGCTGCAATTTCCAGCGGATAGCCGGAAAGCCCTGCGGCTGTACCAAATTTTACAGCATCTCTCATCCCCTCCCGCACAACAGCAAACGCTTCGCTGGGAATATCTATCTTGTTTTGTGAATATAAAAACTTTTCGAGAGTCTCACCATGCTCTCCAATAATAGCCTTGGCCAAGTGTGGTGGATAAAAAACTCCATTTCGAGACAACAAAGAAGCGTATACAGCCATTGATACTGGAGTAACACCTATATCT
>JBBTVJ010000077.1:11412-16235 GCA_038063295.1 Patescibacteria group bacterium
CGAAATATGATATGTATCGCCCAAACTCCATGATATATTTTCTATCTTCTCATCTGGTTTTGGCAGACTGCCCTGCACTTCTCCGGGCAAATCAATCCCAGTTAGATTGTTAAAGCCGAATTTTTCCAAATATTTTAAAATTTTCCATATTCCTAAGCCCGCCTGATCTTTATGCCCTCCGCCTATTGTATAAAAATAAATATTGCTAGAAATCGCCAATGCTTTTTTCATATCTACAAGACCGTGCTGTTTCCAATCAGGAAAAATATCCGAATTGTCCGGAAAATAAGGGTTTTGAATCACAATTGGAGATGCACTTAAAATTGTTTTTTTGCTATCAATAATACCTTCCGCAAGCGCAGCAGCTGCAATAGCCGGCTTAATAATAGATCCTGGCGGGTAAAGACCCGAAACTGCTCTGTTAAAAAACGGTTTTCTTTCATCTAAAATAAATTTGCTTAATTCTTCTTGCGATAAGTTTTTTGAAAGTATATTCGGATCAAACTCAGGAAAACTGATAATCGCGAGCACTTCTCCATTTTTAGGATTTAATGCTATTGCAGCCCCGCCCGTAAATCCGTGGCTTTCAGCGGTACGTGCAATTGAATGCAATAACTGAAGAGAAAGTTTTGAGGAAATAGAAGTTAAAATATTGCCTCCTTTTTTGCCTCTTTTAGTAAAACCTGACCCCATTATTTCACCGGCCGCATTAACTTCTTCTATTAGTTGATCCGGTATGCCTTTTAAAATATCATTGTAAACAAGTTCAAGACCAGAAGCCCCCTTTGCCAAATTTTTGTTTTCTTTTCGCGTCAGAAAACCTATCGAATGCAAAAAACCTTCATTTGGGTATACTCTCACCCATTTTTTTTCTTTATTAGATTCTAAAATTTCGTTTGAGGTAAGAATATTTTTATCTTTGTCTAATATTGTTCCTCGCTCTGGCTCACGAACAATTTCACGAAGATAGTTGGTTTCGGCACGCTTTAAAAAAAACTCTCCTTTTGTAATATTCAAAAATCCTAAACGTGAAAAAAAAATAATTCCTGCCAGAAAAAAGAAAAATCCCAAAAAAATAAAAACTTGTTTTTTTATCGGGTTTTCCAACACTCCTTCAAAACTTTCCCTATGGTATCCTGGAATGTTATGAACATCCATTAAAATCTCGTCAAAATCTATATTTCTTGTTTTTTTGTTATTTTTTTGCAAAAACATAAAGAATAAAAGACAAAATTAAAAAAAACGGCGCGGTAAAAAAAAGCCAGCTTAAATTTATGGCAGAAAGAGAAAAAATACCGCCCCAAAAAACCAAAAAAACATTAATTTCTCTTGAAACAAGCGGCGAATAAAAATATAAAATAAGCATTAAAGCCGCTGGAAGCAAATAAAAGCCAAAATAAGGAGTACCGGCGCTTTCATACAAAAAAGCCCAAAAAAAAGCGATTAGTGAGGCTAAATTATTGTGTTTTAACATTGTTTTTTACAATATCTACTTCTGCAACCGATCGCAAAGAAAATGGAAGTATTATGCTTATTTCTTCAAAATCGCGACTTTCTTTTTTTTCATTGGTTTCCACAAGACCCACCAAAAATTGAGAGCTCTTCGCAAGATATACACCATCTCCAGCGCTTACCCCGGAGTTTTGAGGCAAATAAGCCAAAATCTTCCCTCCGCCGCTACCTTCCGCTTCAAATAAAACGTTTTTTGTGCTCCCAGACCGCAAAGCGGTTTTTTCCCCGAATCTTGAAAAAGGTAATGCCCTTGAATACCCGGAAAATACCTCATCAATTTCGGCTAGAACCGCAAACGATTTGTAAACTACGAAGTCGCCTTTTTCTACTCCGTCTTTGGAGCCTTTATCCAAAAAAATTGAATCAGAAAAAAGATATCCTCCTCCAAAAACAACATTGGCTGGAATTGTTTTATCTTTGGACTCTTTTTCTTGAAGCTTAAGCTCTAAATCTTTTATTCTTTTGTATAAAAGATTTGTTTCCAAGGCAACATTTATTTCTTCTCTTTCCTTGAAAAACACATAAAAAATTTTAGAAAATGCCCAATTCAGCGAAATTGTACCCTCAAAAATAAGAAATAAAAAAACAGCAGCAAAAAATACAATAATTCTTTTATTCCGGAGGTAAGTCATGTTCCTCTTCGAGTAATATATTTTTTAATTTATCAATATCTTCTAAAATTATCCCCGCTCCTCTAACCACAGCTGTTAGCGGGTCTTCAGCTAAATACACTGGAATTTTAGTTTCTTTTTCCAAAAATTTATCCAGCCCCCGTATAAGTGCTCCGCCCCCTACTAGTATGATTCCCCGATGCATTAGGTCAGACACAAGTTCCGGCGGAGTATCTTCAACAGTATCCTTTACAGCTTGCCCAATAGTTTTAATGGATTTTGCAAGAGCTAATCGTATATCTGAATCAGTCACTAAAACTTCTCTTGGAAGCCCCGTTACTAAATCTCTCCCGCGCAAAGTCCCCTCAAGAGTCTCGTTGCTCTTCCAAATAGACCCCACAGAAATTTTTATGTCTTCAGCGGTTCGTTCTCCAATTAAAAGCTTAAACTCATCTCTTGCATAAGAAATTATATCTTCATTAAACTGATCGCCAGCTATTTTTAAGTTTCTGGATGCTACAATTCCACCCAAGGAAATTACGGCAATATCCGTAGTGCCCCCGCCTATGTCTATTATCATATTGCCAACCGGTTCTTGAACCGGGAGCCTCAAGCCAATGGCTGCCGCCATTGGTTCTTCCACCAAATAAACTTCTCGAGCGCCCGCATTTAAAGCGGCATCTCTTACCGCTCTTCTTTCAACTTCAGTAATACCAGAAGGAACACCTATTACAACTCTGGGACGCGCAAAAAACTGCGCACGTGAACTGTGAACTTTTTTTATAAAATAACTGATCATTTCGGCGGTTACTTCAAAATCGGAAATAACGCCCTCAACCAGGGGGCGCACCGCTTGAATGTGGCCCGGAGTGCGGCCAACCATTTTTTTGGCTTCATTGCCAATTGCAAGCACCTGTCCAGTTTTTTGGTTTATTGCCACTACAGACGGTTCATTTATAACAATTCCTTCTTTATTAATATAAACAAGGGTATTTGCCGTACCCAAGTCAATTCCTAAATCCTTTGAAAATGTTCCGAATAATTTTCCAAACATGATAATCTATGAGTTACGAATCATCTGTTAATATACGAATTTAAATTTTTTATTGTTATTAATTCTATTTCTTTGGAATCTCTTTTTCTGATTTCAACTGAATCTTTTTCAAGTGTTTTTTGGCTTATGACAACGCGAAGAGGAATACCGATTAAATCAGAGTCAGCAAACTTTTCTCCGGCGGTTTTTTCATCTCTATCGTCGTATAATACCTCGATATTTTCCTTAGTCAAACTTTCATAAATTTTATCGCCTTCACTGCTGACATTTCCCAAAACTATTAAATGAACATCAAAAGGAGCAACGCTTTCTGGCCAAATTATACCGTTTTCATCGTTGTGAGTTTCAACAATAGTTGCCATCAGCCGAGAAAGTCCGATACCGTATGCTGCCATCCATACAGGATTTTTTTCTCCATTTTTATCTTTGAAATATAATCCCAATTCTTTTGAATATTTTATGCCGTTGTTAAAAATATTTCCTACCTCGATAGATTTTTTTTCAATTATTTTTCCGCCGCATTTTGGGCAGTTATTGCCTTCTTTTAATTTTGAGATCTCGGTATTTTCCGCATATTCGCACTTTTGGCACAATAAAATCGTATCTTCACCCACTTCTGATACGACCTGAAATTCGTGAGTAAAGTTGGAAGTAAAAATTCCTCCGCCCGCCAAAGTATAAATTGATTTAAGCCCGCATCGCTCAAAAATTTTAAAGTATGCTGTTTTTACCTCTTCGTAATAGTGTGAAAGACTTGCTTCATCGGCGTGAAAGCTATATAAATCTTTCATCATAAATTCTCTCCCGCGCAAAATTCCTGATTTTGCGCGAGGCTCGTTTCTAAACTTGGTTTGAATTTGGTAGGCAGAAAAAGGTAAATCCTTGTATGATCCGGTAAATTTTGAAGCAATTGCTGTTAGCACTTCTTCATGGCTCCAGCCCAAAACAAAATTTGCATCTTTCTCCTTCAAACCTTTAGTAAAAAAACCGATATCGAGGTTCCACCTCTCTGTCGGTTCCATATATTTCTTTTCTATCATTGCTGGCATAAAAATTTCTTGCCCGCCAATAGCATTCATTTCTTCTCGCACAATGCCTGCAATCTTTTGCATTACCTTCCACCCCAACGGCAAAAAAGAATATACTCCAGCAGAATTTTTAAAAACAAACCCTGCTCGCTCCAACAATATGGCATTTTTTGCCACCTCATCTTTAGGCGCTTCTTTTGATGTTTTAGTAAATAACTCCGACTGCCTCATGCCATCTATCTTAACCCAAAAACCTCGCTAAAGCAAAATAAATAAACAGCTTCGACGTGATGTCGAAGCTGTTGAAGTTTTTTTAATAAATTAAGTCTTTTGATTTAAAAGTTCATCACACCACTCAACTGCTTTTTTTGAAAAGAAGCTGTTTTGAGGAGTATCCTCTTTTCTTATTTGCCAAAACCATTGTTCGGCAGGATTATGAAGTCCGTAACTGTAACGATATTGGCAAAGGTCATCAATAGCTTTGATTTGAAAATTAGCAATACTTCCTATCAAGCATGCACATTCTCCTCTGAGGTGTATGCCATCTATATTTCCTGCCACAAGCGCTTCTTTTAAGTACTGAACTTCTCCGTTTTGCTTAAGGAGATTTACTGTTTT
>JBBTVJ010000078.1:0-1952 GCA_038063295.1 Patescibacteria group bacterium
AGATATTACTGTAGAAATTCCGCATATGATAGCCACTTTTTTAAGATATGGAAACTTGCGAATACAAACAGCGGGTGAAAAATCTTTTAATATAAAAGATGTCCCCGATGTTTATGAAATTAAAAAAATTATCATGGATCAGGTCACCAAACATCAACGGCCAGCCACCAACAACTAAAATATGTCTGGACACAGTAAGTGGGCACAAATTAAACACAGAAAGTCTGCAACAGACGCCAAAAAGGGCAAGCTTTTTTCAAAAATTGCAAAAGTGATTACAGTCGCCGCAAAAGAACTAGGTTCAGACCCCAAAACAAACTCTAAACTTGCTTTCGCTATCGAGGAAGCGAGGGCGGCTAATATGCCCAGTGAAAATATCGAGCGCGCAATAAAACGGGCTTCGGAAAAAGAAGCGTCAGATTTAAAAGAAGTTTTATATGAAGCTTACGGACCCGGAGGATCGGCGCTAATTATTAAAGCAGTAACCGATAACGGAAACCGTACTACAAATGAAATGAAACGTTTGCTTTTTCAACATGGCGCAAAACTAGGCACACAGGGTTCCGCAGTATGGGCTTTTAGTAAGCAAGAAAAAGAATTTGTTCCAAATTTTCCGATAGAACTCACAGAAAACGACAATAAACAATTCGAATCTCTTTTAGAAGCACTTGACGATAATGATGACGTACAAGAAGTTTATTCTAATATTAAGTAAGCGTGTATGAAAATTTTGGGCATTGACCCCGGCATAGAAAGACTAGGCTGGGGATTAATTAAAAAAAACGGAATAAAAATTGAAAGGATTAGTTCGGGTGTTAAAAAAACTCTAAAAACACAAAAAAGTCCTGAGAGACTTTTTGAAATACAGTGTTTTTTAGATAAACTTATTACAAAAGAAAAACCGGAAGCAATAAGTATTGAAAAGCTGTTTTTCTTTAAAAACGCAAAAACCGTACTGAGTATTAGCGAGGTAAGAGGAGTGGTGTTGGCAACCGCACAAAAATACGGATTGCGTATCGCTGAATTTACCCCCCTTCAGATAAAAATGGCTATCTGTGGATATGGAAAAGCAAGCAAATCTGATATGGCAAGTATGCTTAAATTTAGTATGGTTTTGCCTAAAAAAAAGATACTAGACGACGAAACAGATGCTTTGGCAATAGCAGCAACCTGCGCTTTTTACAGGGGTTTTCCATAGTTTATCCACAACTCATATTTGCCTGCTTTGAAAAACTTTTATATTCTGCCAGTTAGGTCGAATAAAATACTAAAAACAATACTATGTTTGACTTCAACGAAATGGAAAACCTCGATAACGAAGACGATGAACTTTTAGAAGAAGGTGGAGAAGATGAGGAAGGATCAAAAAAGAAGGCAGGAGATGTTGAAGAATGGGATTTAGAAGAAGATCTCGAAGACGACGCAGAAGAAAATATGTAAAACAAAAACCCGCGTTAGCGGGTTTTTGTTATGTTGTAGCTTCTTTAATTTTTATTTTGATAAATTGTTTTTTGCCAATTTTTGCAATTCCGCTTTCAATAATCGGATCGTTTCTTTTTACTTTTACGCCATTGAGCGAAACACCACCTTGTTCAATAAGACGCTTGGCTTCGCTAATCGATGAAGAAAATCTGTTTTCCATCAAAAAAGCGAACCATGCGATACCGCGTAGAACTTCGTATTCTTTTTGCGCTTTTTCTTCTGCGTTTCCAAAAAATGTTTTTTGCGCTTTTTCGGCTTGATTTTGGGAATGTAAAAAATAAATTATACTGCGCGCGAGAAGTTTTTTTTGATCCAGGGCAGAAAGCAATATAAAATCTTTTTCTTCTAAATCGGTCAACAATAAAAAATATTTTTTAACTAGGATATCTGGCACTGACATTATTTTTCCGTACATATAATTTGGTTT
Organism: Patescibacteria group bacterium; assembly: GCA_038063295.1. Lineage (GTDB taxonomy): Bacteria > Patescibacteriota > Minisyncoccia > UBA11713 > 2-01-FULL-45-33 > DATDXD01. The sequence goes on from JBBTVJ010000078.1 coordinate 1,910, forward strand.
TGCATCTAGCGCGATATAGTTACCAGCGCTTTTGCTCATTTTT
>JBBTVJ010000079.1:0-2181 GCA_038063295.1 Patescibacteria group bacterium
CTGCCACAGCGTTTGTTAAAAACGCTACAACTGTAAGAGTACAGGTTAACGCCATTGTGCCTGTTTCTGACATATAAAACCGCGCGGGAGGAATATTAAACCACAAAAACGCTAAAATTGCTCCTACTATTACCGAGCAAAAAGCCGCGATATTTATTTGGTTTTGAAAAAACGCTATCCATGAATACGCTGCAAAAATTGAAGCAAATACTCCTCCGGAAAGACCATCGAGTCCATCTATTACTCCCCCGCTGAATGTGCCAAACATTACTGCCGTAAATAGCGGCAGGAGCCAAAAGCCAAGATATAATTCTCCAAAACCCGGGATAAATATAGAGCTCATTCCGAGTTTAAAATAAAACCAGTATCCAGCGGATAGCGCAATTACTCCAACCAAAAAAAGCCGTCTTTTAAATGCTAGTCCCCCGCCCTTGTAGCTTCCTTTGCCGAGCACGGTCAAAAGATCGTCCAAGAGTCCCACCAAAGCTCCTGCAAGCAAAACTCCCAAGGGCACCCATGTTTGCGAACGAGAAAGAAAATTAAATTTATGGAAAACCTCCCCGAATCTTTCATTAGCAAGGAAGGGAATTAAATAAAAAACCAGTGCGGTAATCAATGTAGTAGCCCAAATTAAAATTCCGCCCATACGCGGAGCTTTTACTTCACGCTCTTTGTGGAGTTTGTTGAAAATTGGAGTGGGAGATCCGTCCGGCGCCAAGGTTCGCGCATCTTTCCGCCACATTTTATATTTATACAAAAAATGCGTAAGTATTGGAGTTAAAGCGATCCCTAAAAAAAACGCGAAAGCCCCAAGACCCAAAATCTTATAGACATTCAAGATTGCTTCATTCATTGAATTATTTTAACATAAGTTGTATGACTCTCACAAGAATTTTACTCTCCAGCACAGTTTTGCTGACTGCAATCTGGTTGCCTACTTTTTCTAATAACGGTTCAGGTTCTATTATTTCTAAAGGAGAAGAAACTGATTTTGTGGAGATAGACGTTATAGCTCGTTCGGCTTTGGTGACGGACCTTCTGAGTGGCGAAGTGATTTTTAAAAAAAATCCACATGAACTTTTGCCGCTGGCTTCAGTCAGTAAAATCATAAGTTCATTGGTAATAGCAGAGCACGTATTACTTCAAGAATATATTGAAGTTACAAAAAGCGCAGTGGATACTCCAGAGCCGAGCACTTTGCGAGTTGGCGAGCATTTTCAAGCAGAAGATCTTCTAGCTTTAGCTATGGGTGCATCATCAAACGATGCCATAACAGCTTTAGTGGAACACATGGGAGATACAAAATGGTTTTTGGAACTTATGCGGCAAAAAGGAGGAGATGGATTTATTTTTTTAAATCCTACGGGACTTGATATAGAAAATGAGAGTAAACCTAGCAATTTTGGGTCTGCCTACGCGCTTTCGCGGGTGATTAAAAATTCACTTGACTCGGTTATTTGGCAGTTGGGGGAAAAAGAAGAAGTGGTCTCAAAAGAAAAAATAGCTCACAAAGTTCGCCATACAAATTCTTTAGAAAATGAAATTTCCGGTATTTTTGGAGCAAAAACCGGGTTTACTGATAGTGCTGGAGGTAATTTGGTTTTAATAGTTGAGCGCCCAGTCGGCAAACCAAAGCTTATAATTATTTTAGCCTCCACACTGGAGGAAAGATTTGAAGACGCAAAAAAATTACTTAATTTAATGTCTAATTACTAATATCTAATTTCTATATGCACACACTCTTCCCCAATATAACATTAGCCAAGTATTGGAGATCTATAATATTTACTTGCCCATCTTTATTAATATCGCATAATCCTGAACAAATTGATTTGCCAAGTATTACATTCGCTAAGTGTTGGAGATCTAAAATGTTGGTGGAATTGTCTTGATTGAGATCGCAGGAGGAAAGGGAAGAAGTAACGGTAATATTACTACTGATGGCCAGACGATTGGCGAATCCATTTTGAGCAAAGTACCTGAAATTGTAGGTTCCAAGAGTAGTCGGAGCGGTAAAAGCAAGGGTAACTGGGTATGGGACTGCAGTTGATGGTACGGTTTGAGTACCGTTGAGATACTTCCAGTAATTATCTCCGATGGACCACGAAGAGTCGGGATTGGAAGCTACATAGAGCGCTACCCATTCTTGAACATTACTGTTGCCGCCATCGATGGTTACAG
>JBBTVJ010000080.1:0-1449 GCA_038063295.1 Patescibacteria group bacterium
TAAGAATAGAGGTGAGCACTGAAGTATGAACTCGCGCGGCATCGGAATCATACGGAAAACCCCAGCGCATCAAAAGCGCCCCCAGATTTGTGTATCCCAAGCCAAGCTCGCGATAATCATGCGCATTTCGCTCTATTTTTGGCGTGGGATATGAGGAATGACCCACTATAATGTCCTGAGCAATTATAAAAATTCTAATTGCTTTTTTGTAAGATTCAACATCAAATTCGCCGGAAGATTTTAAAAATTTAAGCAAGTTAAGCGACGCGAGATTGCACGCAGAATTATCCAAATGCATGTACTCCGAACAAGGATTTGAAGCGGTGATTGGACCCGTTGCGGGACAGGTATGCCACTTGTTGACAGTTGTATCAAATTGCATGCCCGGATCCGCACAATGCCAAGCGGCTTCGCCAATAAGACCCATGAGGCTTCGGGCTTTTACGGTTCGCGCGATCTCCCCCGTTTTTACAAAGCGCAGGTGCCAATCGCTATCTTTTTCCACGGCTTCCATAAATTCATCTGTAACACGCACAGAGTTGTTGGCATTTTGAAAAAATATGTTTGTGTAAATATCGCCGTCTATTGCGTCATCGTGTCCCAAAGAGATAAGCTCTTTGGCTTTTTCCTCTTCTTTCCATTTGCAGACAATAAATTTTTCAATATCTGGGTGGTCAGCATTTAAAATTACCATCTTTGCCGCGCGCCTAGTTTTGCCTCCTGATCTTATGGTGCCAGCAATAGCATCGGCACCCTTCATAAAGGACACTGGGCCAGAGGACTTTCCTCTATTTGAAATATTTTCTAAAGAAGAACGTAGCGGAGATATATTTATACCAGTACCAGAGCCCCCGGCAAAAACGAACATCTCTGTCCGATACCACTCGGAAATAGACTCTTTGTCGTCTGTAATGGACAAAATAAAACAAGCGGAGCACTGAGGCTTTTTTTCAAGACCTACATTAAACCAAACCGGAGAATTAAAAGAACCTTTTTGGTTAACCAACAATGATTTTAGCTCTTCATTGAAAATTTGAGCGTCTTTCGGGGAAGCAAAATACAAAGAGCCCACCCCCCAACCCGCAATAGTATCGGCTACCCTGTCTACAAGCTGGCGCACTGAAACTTCGCGATTTTCTGATCCTACATGACCTGCAAAATACTTTTCAGTAACAATATCTGTAGCAGTCTGGCTCCAAAATTTTGGTACCTCAACATCTTTTTGCTCAAAAATTACTTCGCCTTTCGCGGAAGAAATTTTAGCGTCTCTTTTTTCCCACTCAATTTCATCATATGGGTGTATATTTTCTTTAGAAAAAAATCTTTCAATGACAAGGCCTAAAACGCCCATATTTTGCGGCGCTCTAAAAAACGTCTTTGATCTGGACTCAAGGACGAATAAAGCCTCGTTTAATTAATCATTCATTTTTTCAGTTTACCACTGCACCC
>JBBTVJ010000081.1:0-8226 GCA_038063295.1 Patescibacteria group bacterium
AGAACGGACGAAAACTCACTTTAACGCGAGAAGCCGCAGGAAAAACGCTAAGAATTGCTGAAGACTTCTTAAGTTTTTTTTCAAAAATATCGTCTCTCGCCTGTTTGCTGTCTACTACACCCACAAACTCGGCCATTCCTTTGACTTTGACCATAAAATTAGATACGCTATCCTCAAAACCCAAAAGCTCAAAAGAAAGATTATCAAGGTTTTTTATTTTTAAATGATAATAGGAAGGGTCGTAGTTTGGTATATTTTTGCCTAGAGTTTTTTCCAAAAATTCTCTTTGCACTACAGCTCCCTTAGCAGAACCAGAGACACTGAGCGTAAACTTTTCTCCAGTTTCGCCTACTGCCGGCTCAAAGTTTTCTTCAACAATTTTATATTTTACGGATTGCGCAAGTAAAAAAGACCCTTCAGGTGTTTTCCTTATCAAATCCTGCTTTGTTTCCAAAAGAGCTTCATTTATAATAATATCTTTGGCTTTTTTCGCATCTTCTTGCCCCACAATAAAAGTAATACCGGAAAATCCTCCATTTATTTCAGTTTTCGACTTTGCATAAACTGTGTTGAATTTCAAAGAACGTTGTTCCTTGAATGCCGGTAAGGTAAAATCTACTAAATTTTCTTCATTAAAGTCGTCTCCTGCGCTTTGCGCTATAATTTTTGTGTCCATTGAACCGTTTGCTGGAACAACAATGCCTTTTTCTATTTTATAAATCTTGTTTGCCGAAGACTCAAATCTGGTACCCGAAACCAAAACCTGAGGACTTGAATTTTTATTAAAAACTGTGACGATTCCCGTGGCTTTGCTCTCGTGCGGTTTTTTATTTGAAGACGAAAAAGATCCGCTTCGCTTATCAGAAAGAGAGATTTCGCTAAAAACAATTTTGCCATTAGATTCCTTGCGAGAAAGTTCTAGTGTCTCATCCAACTCTAAAGTAATGCTTTTGGGGTAAATCTCTACCTTCATTTCGGCAAAAACAATGCTCAAGGGTATGTATAAAAAAAGCGTCGCGCAAAAAATCCAAAACATTTTTTTTGTTTTATGAAATTTTGGGAATCTAAATTTTCTTTTGACATCTATTTGTTTTTTTGGAATGGGACTTGGTCGATCCTGACGCATCGGCATAAACACAAAAGCAGTGCTCTTTTTTGAAGGAGGTACAATATCCAGCATTGTTCTTTTTTTAAACTCGCTCATAAGTAGAAATTAAAGCGGCTAAAACGGTATCTTCCCCGCCAGAAAGAGGCCCAAGGTTTAAAAAAGAATTTCCAAAGCTTTGAGCTTTCAATGCCTTAACTTCTGCAATAGAACTTTTTTCTGATATTTTTAAAAACTGAGAAAAGTTAGCACCGGCGCCAGTCAAAAAAAGTTCTTTTGTACCACCAAAATGAATTTGATTTAAACGCTCTTTAAGCGTGTCGCGCAAAACTTCCGCCGAAAAATTTAAAATTTTGTCCAAAACGCGTTCTTTGGAATAATCCAAAGATCCAGAAGAAAACCTGCGCAAAAAAGATTGCGCAGTATCGCAAGAAATATTTAAAAACGATGTCATTCTTCTTTCAATGGTTCGCAAACCAAATGGAAGAGTAAAATCTCCGATTGTGCTTACCTCGCCCCCTACATCCAAGATTAAAAAATCATTTTTGGGAGACAAAAATTTTAAAACCGCTTGCTTAACAATAAAAGAATCTGAAAAAATTTTAAATTCGCTAGCTGGAAAAAATTTATCCTTCATTTCTTTCAAGAAAGTTTTAAAAGAGGGTGAAATCAGCAATAAGTTGGCTTTGATTTTTAAATCCCTTCCTTTGTGACCCAATGGATCTAATACGGTATAACCATCTATTTTGGTTTCCAAAATATCACAGGCAGCGGATTGATTCTGTGAAAATTGATTTTTTAAAATCTCTATCGCCTGAAAAAGTTCCGGCTTTGAAATTGGAAAATTTGGATTCTGTCTTAAAGTTTCTGTGCTCACTGTTTTTTGAAGACATAGCGGAGCGGAAAGCCCAATTTGGATTTTATCAATATTACAATGCGATCTTGAGCATTCAGAAAAAATCTTCTCCAAATTAATGAGTAGCGCCTTACTTGCATTGGCATCTGCGGCATCGTATTTGCACCTTAAAACATCGCAAATTACAAATTTGCTTTCTTTATTTTGTTCCGCAATTGCCGCCGAAACAGAAGCAGTACCAACGTCAATTGCTAAAACCTTAGTCATTTTTTTATTATACCATAAATACAGTAAATTGTGGAGATTTTCAAAAGCTAAATCCGTGTTACGCTTTTTAAAGATGTAGGAGTTGGTTTGTTTATGGAAAAAATAACAGCCTACTTAAAAGAAAATCAATATTGGGATCAAATAGTAAAACAGGAGCTTGGCGCTTTGTGGAAATATGGAGTTGAGCGAATTACAGATACAAACATAAAAGAAGCGGTCATTGACTTTTTGGAAAACGTGGCGCCAGTTGGATTTTTTGTAAACCCCGCTTCTGCCTCACACAAATATCACCCAAGGTGGCAATGCAAAAAATCTGGAATTTTGCGCAATACCACTGAATGCTGTTTATTGGTGGATCGATTTTTGCAAAATGATGCTGAATTCTGCAACGAAAAAGGCGAAGTGCTATCCAAGTTTCGCGATATAGTGCTTGCAGCCACCATTTTGTCAGACACGTTTAAATACGGCTATAGAAGAATTGATCCGGAAAATCCCCAAAGCGGTCTTTTGAACCGAGAGCACGGAAAAATTGCCGCCGGTAAATGGAGAGCCTCCAAAAAAGCTCTGCAGGTGCAACTTGAAGTACGAGAAGCAATTTATGAAGCAATCTATTGGCACGTTGGCCGGTGGACTCCTGGGTGGACTCCCGGTTTACCAATTTCAAAACTCACTTACATTACTCACACTATAGACATAGTCCTTACTGAAAAATCATTAGAAATCGCGTTTGATGCAAAAGAAGTGATTAAATAAAATTTCAAAAACAGTCTTGTTTTATCGGGACTGTTTTTTTATTCCAGCACTGCGCGGAAGCGTTTGATATTGGCTCCTATGGATTCTGTTTTTTGTATTTTAAAATGCCCGATTTCTGAAGTGTTTTTTACGTGCGGCCAGCCACAGAACTCTCTGCTAAATGGCCGCCCTTCGACTTGCTCAGGGCCAATCGTGTAAATTTTTACACGATTGGGATATTTTTCCTTAAAAAAGAAAAGTGCTCCGGTTTTTTTGGCTTCTTCAATCGGCATCTCTTTGAAACTTACAGGAAGTTTTGCAGATATGGCCCCGTTTACTAAATCCTCCACTTTTTTAATTTCTTCATCCGTAGGTTTCCGCGAAAACGAAAAATCAAATCGTGTCCTTTGTGCAGTAATATCTGAGCCCATTTGTTTTACTTCGTTTCCTAAAACTTTCCTTAAAGCTGCTTGCAGTAAGTGTGTTGCAGTGTGCAATCTGGTAACTTTTTTTAACTCCTCTTCATCTTTGGCTTTAAGTTCTCCGGTATTTAGTAAAAGTCCGTGCCCGCCAAACTTTTTTTCGGCTCCGGCACGCGAAATTTCTTGGTGCTTTTTAAACTCTTCCTCAAAATCTTCTTTGTGCAGATTTTTTGCTCTTTCTCCTCCCATTTCTTTTATGATTTCAAACGGAAGACCGAATGTTTCGTAGAGCATAAACGCGGCGGGGGCATTTATTTCTTTAAATTCCTTCAATTTTTCTACTCCGCGATACATGGTTTCGTCAAACTTTTCTTTTTCTTCATTCCATACCGAAAATATAGGAGCTGCTGCAAGTTCAGGATAAAAATGAGAATATTCATCAACAATAGTTTTAAATATCAATTCAATATTTTCAATTTTATAAACTATTAGCCTGCGGATTAGCCGCCGAAGTATGTATCCCGCTTCTTTATTTTGTGGACGCACACTATCGGCAATCAAAAACGCAATCCCTCGCGCATGGTCAGCAACAATTCTTTTTTTGCGATCATCCAATTCTTGTGGCACAAGCGCAATCAAATTTTCAAACAAATCAGTTTCAAAAATATTATTCTTTTTTTGAACGACCATCAAAAGACGTTCCAAACCCATACCCGTATCCACCCCCGGGATTTTAAGTTTTTCCATCGATCCGTCCGGATTACAATAATATTCATTAAAAACCAAATTCCAAACTTCAACTCCATCTACATAAATTTCGCTTGTGGGTCCGCATGGACCCTCAGAGCCAGTAGGACCCCAGAAATTATCTTTTTTGCCGAATTTTTTAATCTCAGTACCGGGCGCTATTAATTTCCATATTTTTTCAGATTCTGCGTCAGCGAGAATGTCATTTTCTCCAGAAAATACAGAAACATAATCAATTGTTAATCCTAGTTCTTTGGTTAGAAATTCGTGCGCATACTCTATGGCTTCTTTTTTGAAATATCCGCCAAAACTAAAATTGCCGAGCATTTCAAAAAATGTAAGATGCGATTCATCTCCCACCTCATCTATATCCGAGGTTCTAAAACACTTTTGAATAGAAGCAATATTCTGTGCCGGAGCTAAAGACGGTTTGGTATAATATTTTTTAAACTGTTGCATGCCGGCTGTTGTTAAAAGCACTGACGGGTCCTCTGGTAAAAGAGATGATGAGGGCATAATTTTGTGTCCGCGATCTTCAAAAAATTTTAAAAATTTTTCCCGTATTTCTGTTGAATGCATACGTTTTATTTAATCAAAAAAAGCGCCTCTTTGCAAAGAGGCGTTTTTAAACTACAGCAATTCTTGTAATTTATGCCTTATGGTTCTCAATTTTCTCAAAGAGTTCTTTTCCAATTGCCTCACTCTTTCTCTGGTTATCTTAAATACCCTTCCCACTTCTTCGAACGTTTTTTCACCCTCGCCATTAAGATTAAATCGCATTATTAAAATAGTTTTTTCTCTTTCTGAAAGTTTATCTAAAGCCACAGAAACCCTTTCTTTTTTTTCCAGCACAAGAGTCAAATCTTCTTGTGATATTATAGAAACATCTTTAACCCTGGAACCAAGGCCTTCATCGTACTCATTTCCCGCGGTATCAGAAGAACTATCCAAAGAAATCGGATCCGGGTTAATTTTCATTAAATTTTTAGCAGTTTCGAGACTTATCTTTCTTTTTTCAAATTTTCTTTGTATTTCTTTCATTGCTTTTATTGAGTGCTGATCGCCGATTTCGGCATTTTTTTCGTAACACCTTAATCTTTCAAGATGCGGTAAAACTTCAAACATATGAATAGGAACACGAATAGTAAAACGATTGTCGCCTATCGAGCGAGATAGTGCTTGCCTTATCCAAGTGATGGCATAGGTAGAAAATTTAAAACCCAAATCCGGATTAAAATGTTGAATGGCTTCGTGTAATCCCAGATTTCCATCTTGAATTAAATCGTCAAACGAAAGACACGAACTAATTTGGTTTGTATTAGATAAAAACTGAGATTTTTTTTGTGCTTCACGAACCACTAACCTTAAATTAGCTTCCATAAAAAGAGCAATTATATCGTCAAGACCATTTAAAGCCTCAGATACCTTCGGCGGCAGATGCTTAATGGCATGAATGACATCAAAATATTTTATAAACCAATATTTTTTACCGCTTTTCTTGGCTTGTAGAAATTCCTTTCTGAATTCAATAAATTCTTTAAATTCTTTCTTATAAAGCTGTTTGGTTATTGTTTTTATTAAAATTTCTCTTTTATTTTTAAGAAGCCGTCCGCTATTGCGCTCTTCTTCGATGCTCCACAAATCAAATTTTCCAACATCGTTTAAATAGAGCCCAGTTGAATCTGAAACATTTAAATTGCGCCTCTTCAGTCTTTGATAAACCAGTTTTTGAGTCATATTATCTTTTCAAGAAAACTATAAACAACTTAACACATATTCATAAAAAAATCCAGAGTTTATACTATAACGCCCCCACCCAACAGTTCTCCTTTCAAGGTGTAAAAAACAGCTGACTGGCCGGAAGATACAGCTCTTTGAGGATTTTCAAAATGTAATTTAAAACCTGCTTGCCGGCTAGTTGCTTTCTGTAATGGCTGTCGGTAGCGAATTCGAGCAAGGCACGAAAATGGTATTTCCGGAATCTTATTAGAAATCCAATTTAAATTTTCTAAGCGAATTTCTGTTTTGTACAATGCTTCGTTTTGAATTTCGGCAAGAGTTATCGTGTTTATTGCAATATTTTTTTTGGCAACATACAAAGGATTTGGCATGCCGCTAATCCCAAGACCCGCGCGCTGACCAATAGTATAAAAATGCGCACCTTCGTGTATGCCAATTTTTTTACCGGAAAAATTTAAAATATCGCCCGCGCGCGTTGGTATTTTTTCTTTTAGAAAATCTGAAAAATCTACTTTACCTACAAAGCAAAGACCTTGGGAATCTTTTTTTTTGAAGTTCGGAAGTTTGAATTTTTTCGCTAATTCCCGCACCTCGGATTTTAAATAGCCTCCAATAGGAAAAAGACAATATTTTAACTGATTTTGAGTCAAAGTCCAAAGAAAGTAAGATTGATCTTTGTTTGAGTCTTTGGCATGGAATAATTTTGAATTTTGCAAGCGGACATAGTGTCCGGTTGCAATAAAATCCGCTCCCGCTTCCAGCGCTTTTTTTAAAAAAATGCCGAACTTAATTTGTTTATTACACATAACATCCGGATTTGGAGTACGGCCAGCAATATATTCACTAATCATATAGTCATAAACTTCTTTTTTATATTTTTCCCGAAAATCCCAAGTCAAAAATGGAATACTTAAAACCGCCGCAACTTTCATTGCGTCTCTTCTATCTTCACTGTTTTCACAGCCATCCCAGCAGACCATATGAACCCCAGTTACATCGTATCCATTCTTTTTCAATAATGCCGCCGCTACTGCGCTATCCACACCCCCAGACATCGCGACAAAGACTTTTTGTTTTTTATTTTTACTTGACATATTAACTCCAAAATGATAACTTAACATTGGATTGAAATCAATCGTTTGATTCGAGCTTTGTGCTGAGCTTTCAGCGCATCATACACTCCTACCATATTACTGTTTCTTTTAAGCTCGCGGCTTACGGAAGCAAGACTTATCTTCATTGCTTTAGCAATAGATCTTCTGATGGAGTAGCCATTCTTCCGTAGGATAGCGATCTCAAGGCGCTCATCTTTCCGTATATGGCAATAGTGCCGTATACGTAAGTTCCTTGAAAAACCAATAACGGCAGATTTATTTTGTTGTGTGTACCTCATATTCAAATGATGAGGTGTTGCACTTCAAAATGGAATTTGCGTTAATACCCAGGAGAGTGTTAGATGCAATACAAAAATGAGAGAACTAGCCTTGTAATCGAATTGGACGGCTTATCAGAAGAAGAAAAAGCTTTTTTAAATGGGGCGCTGGCTAGATTTCAAAAAAATGTCCACTGGGGCGCTTTCGAGAACTTTGCTTTTGGCCCCCAATCGCCAATATATGCACGGCGTCGTACGTTCGGACAGCTCACAAAAGACCCCCTCTATCTAGCCCTTCAAGATATGTGGCTGGAATTAGGAATTAAACAGGGAGAGGTCACCAACGACCTCCCAAAACACCCCAAGATAACGAGATAGTCAAATACGTCCTAAACCGAGCTTAGGACATCTATAAGAATTGCTCACTATCCACACCCCCAGACATCGCGACAAAGACTTTTTGTTTTTTATTTTTACTTGACATATTAACTCCAAAATGATAACTTAACATTGGATTGAAATCAATCCAAAAAAAACAAAGGAGAATAAAAATGAAGAAACGACTAATAATGGTGCTGTTCGCTGTAATTGCAATATGTCTGATAGGACAATTTATTCTTTACCAGTCAACAACAGTAACCGCCTATGCTGCTAAAACCGATTCTTGTCTCGCATTACACGAAAAAGCGCTACAAGCAGCAGCTATTGGCGCTCGAGTAACAAAAGACTATGGGTACAACGCTAGCATTGTACAATCCCTAGCTCTATTATCTATCAGCCACACTCTTGCTTACCAAAACTGCCGCGATCTAGAACGTCGAGAAAGCCGATAAAATTTTAATGCCCAACCTTACACAGGTTGGGTATTCTTTTGGTTGACAGAAATTATGACTTTGATATACAATGTCCTAAACCGAGCTTAGAACATATACAAATATATGAGAAAAATCCCTATCGCCATTGGAGAATATTATCATGTATTCAA
>JBBTVJ010000082.1:0-2237 GCA_038063295.1 Patescibacteria group bacterium
AAGCTTTGCGCTCCTAAACACTTCAAACATTTCTTGGGCGTATTTTTTCCACGAAATATTTTCTTCAACAAATTTTCTGCCTTCGCTGGAAATTTTGGAATAAAAATCCGGATTTGAAATAAGCTCTAAAACCGCATCTTTTATTTCTTCCGGACTTTTTGGATTTACAAGTATTGCGTTTTTACGATCTACTAAAACCTCTGAAGCCCCTGAAGTGCGCGAAACAATAACGGGAATTCCGGAAGCCATGGCTTCAAATACCGCCAACCCCCAGGTTTGCAAATGATTTCCGAAAATAAATGCGTCGTGCGTTTGATAAAATTTTTTTAATTCGCTATCGCTGACTTTTCCTACAAATTTTACTTTATCATCCAGGCGCAAAGAGTGTACCCATCTTACAAGTTTTGCATAGTAATTTTTATCGTTATCGTAATCACCAACAATAGTTAATGATGCTTTGTAATCACTTTTTTTAAGTAATGAGGTCGCAGTTATTACATCCTCGAACCGCCTATGCGGAAAAAAAATTCCGGCACAGAGAAGTTTAATCTCATGCTTTGGCGGTTCGTGCTTGTAATATTCAAAATGAGAATAATCCAGCCCGCTGCGCACAACAACTGCGTCCTTCCCGTAATAATTTTTCACAAGTCCCTTGTTCCAGTTATCTAGCACTGTAATTTTTTCTTGCGCGGAAACAAAGCGCCTGTCCTGCCAATCGTAAAGTTTATGATAAAGAGCTTTTGTAAAAGAACGCCGAAGCTCTGGATTAAACTGCGACTCCTTCCAAAATCCGAAGTTTTTTCCGGGCACATCATTCATCATCCAAACAGACGGCGTGTTTTTTACATCTTTTTTAAAATAGTAAGCTACTCTGTATGCTTCCTGATCGTGAGGATTTAATACATCGGTCTTAGGATCAATAAGTCGTGAAAGTTTTTTGGGATCTGCTTCGTTGCTGGAAAATACTGCCATATCGTCTAATAAATCAGAAAAACATTTTTCTTTATCATAAAAAAAAGTGTAAAACGCAACAGTGTGGCCCATATTTTTAAGCTCGCGGGCCAAAGAAAGCGCTTGCCTTTGGGCTCCACCTTTCACATTAAGTCGTCTGATTATAATAGCTATGTTCATCTGTTTTATTAATGAAACCATAAAAAAGAAAAGCCTGTTTCCAGGCTTCTTTTAATAGTTATTTGAAAAGTTTATATTCGTCAATTAAATAATCGGGATATGCGCATCTAGAAGCTTGTCAAAAGGATAAAGACGAAGCACATCTCTTTCTTTGCCAACAACCGGAACCACAACAGGCTGACCATTTTTCACATCTACCACCTCAAAATACGTCCAAGTTGGATCGATTTTAACCATGCAAATGCAACGGACTGCTACAAAGTTCTTGTGGTCTTTCAAAAAGTAAGTTCTAGGAGCAACCACCCACTTTTCTAAACAATAATCTGGCGCATGAGTAGCGTATATGATAGTATCATTCTTATGCTTTGAAAACGATGGCCGCTCAAGCTCTTCATGAAAATACATACCAGGTTCATGAGCATGAAATACTGGACACCATATCTTAGTCCCTATTGAAATTGGAGACGAATCTTGAACTGCTATTCCAAGCTTAGAAAACGACATTAGTACTCCTCCAGACAAAATAGACAAAAACTTTCGTCTTCCTGCTCGCATTTTAGTTATCCTCCTATTGATTTTTTTTGAATTTGGGGTCGCGATCGTAGCGCAACTTCCATCTCAATTCATATCATGCCTTCATTTTTATGTCAACTCTAATTCGCGCGAATTAGAGATTCTATCATTACATTGTTTTAGGGTTTCTGCATTATAAAACACACTGCTCTGGCGAAATGTTTTGAACGAGGAAGAATCATAGCATGTTTGCCAATCAATTTTTTTCCGAAAATCACCCGTAGCCTGCCCCACCCAGGAATTGCACCGCGCTGGTACACGGTTTCCAAAAGATTAAAATGCGCAAGATACGTTTTTTTAAAAACATCATTTGTCAAAAACAAAAGATGATGGTTTTTTTCTGTCCACGGGGGCATATTGCCAGTAAGTAAAAACTTAAGTCTAAAAGCCAAATTAAAAGGATTGGGCACAGAAAAAACAAAAATTCCTCCGGGGCGCAACACACGGGCTACTTCGCGCGCCAAAAAAAATGGATTTTCCAGATGCTCAATTATTTGAAGGGCGGTTACCAATTCCATAGAACTGTTTCCGTA
>JBBTVJ010000083.1:0-1864 GCA_038063295.1 Patescibacteria group bacterium
ACCCTGCATTCCGGCTTGTGTTTAAAACACTTGAAAGTTTGTTTATGGCTTCTTCATTTTGGCGAAATGTTATTTTTGGCTTCCCAAAAGAATCAACATCAATTAAGCTTAAATACGCATTCGATTCTAAAAATCTGGCGATATTTTCAAAATATTGAGTTTTTTTTGCTTTTATATCTAAATTTGCCGAGAAAGGATTATCCTCCACGGTTTCCAAAGAACGCAGAATTAAAGCGTCGCCCCCATGACGCTTTAAAAAGTTTTCTAGCGCTTCTTCTTTGGAAATATATTCTACACCTTTGACATAAGAATTTATTTCGAGATCTTTTTTGAGCGACAAAATTTTCTCCTCCGGAGAATCGAGTTTAAAATAAACACTTATATCTACCCTGTCTTCCACCGTAGAGATTACCCCATTTGCAAAAATTCCCCCCACTAAAACTCCTCCGAAAACAAGCATTGATAATGACATTACAAGCACAGTGGCAACACTAATAAGACCTCCGCGGAAAAATTTTATAATTCCGCCTTTTATTACTCTTTCAAATGTTATTTTATTAGATGACATACTTTCCTTTTTGTTCATCGCGCACTAATTTACCCTTCTCTAAAGTTATAACACGCCTGCGCAGTGAATTGATAATTTCTTTGTCGTGAGTTGCAAGCACAACCGTGGTATTTAAGCCGTTTATTTTTTCAAGCAAATTTATAATCTCCCAAGTGTTTATTGGATCCAGATTGCCGGTGGGTTCATCAGCAATAAGCACATCCGGGCGCGCAATGATAGCGCGAGCGATAGCCACTCTTTGTTTTTCCCCACCCGAAAGTTCGTGCGGAAAATGCCAGGCTTTATCCATTAACCCCACTAACTCCAACACATGCGGCACATCTCGCGAAATTTCTTCGTCTGATCTTCCTGATGCCTCCATGGCAAAAGCAATGTTTTCGAAAGCTGTTTTGTGCGATAAAAGTCTGTAGTCCTGAAAAACTATACCTATCCTGCGCCGCACAAAAGGAAGTTCTTTGGCATTAAGTTCGTGAACATTGTGAGATTCAAAAAAAATTTTTCCGGAAGTCGGTTTTTCTTCCGCAAGTAAAAGTTTGATGAGCGTCGATTTTCCAGCCCCTGACTGCCCCACAATAGAGACAAACTCGTTTGGAGCAATGGTAAAACTCACATCATCAAGCGCAATTGACGTAGGCGAGTAAACCTTAGAAACCTTGTCGAAATAGATCATAGTACATTATAAGTTTAGTTCAGCTTCTATGAATGTGTCTAGATCCCCCTCTAAAACCTTTTCTACGTTTGATGTTTCTATGTTAGTGCGGTGGTCTTTCACCATTTGGTACGGATGAAAAACGTAGGAGCGGATCTGGTGACCCCACTCAATTTTTGTGGTGCCACCTTTGACTGCTTTTTTTTCTTCAGATTTTTTTTGAAGTTCCAACTCGTAGATTTTGGAACGCAAAACATCCAACGCGGCTTTTTTGTTTGCTTGTTGTGTTCGTTCGGAGCTTGCATGCACCGAAATTCCAGAAGGTTTATGTGTAATACGCACCGCTGTTTCTCTTTTATTTACATTTTGTCCTCCGGGACCACTGGAGCGAGAAAAAGTTATTTCCAAATCATCGTCTTTGACTTTGACATCTTCTGGATCTGTAATTTCTGGCAAAATTTCCACCAGAGCAAAAGAAGTATGCCTTCTTTTATTTGTGTCATACGGAGAAATTCTCACCAATCGGTGAACTCCGCTTTCTTTTTTTAAATATCCGTAAGCAAATTTTCCTGAAATTTTAGAAGATGCGTTTTTTAAGCCCCCGAATTCGTTTGGATGCGTATGCAGAATTTTAAAGCCCCAATTTC
>JBBTVJ010000084.1:0-2562 GCA_038063295.1 Patescibacteria group bacterium
ACGTTTATAAGATTCTTTTTTGCATTTCTGGAAGCTTTTTCTATGGCCAAAGAGGTATCCGATCCTTTGCCAAGACCAAACCCCACGCGGCCTTTTTTGTCTCCCAAAACTATCGCGGCACGAAAACTAAACCGCCTGCCGCCGGCAACTACTCTTGCCACCCTGCTTAAATCAATTAATTTTTGATCAAACTCGCTTTTTTGGTTAAATTTTCTCATATTTTTTAGAAATTAAAAAGTTAAAATTTGAGCCCGCCCTCTTTAGCTCCGTCAGCAACCTCTTTGATTCTGCCTTTATATAAATAACCGCCCCTGTCAAAAACTACTGTTTTTATGTTTTTTTCTTTCGCTAAAAGAGCAATTTTTTTTCCCGCTTCTTTTGGAGAAGAAGACCGCAATCCCAAAATTGTTTTTCCTTTTGAATCGTCAATTATTTGCAAAAAAACATATTTATTAGATCTAAATACTGAAAGGCGTGGACGTTCTTTGGTCCCAAAAATTTTTATCCTTATTCTTTTGTGTCTGCGAGTTCTATTAGTATAAATCATAATAATTTAATTACGCTGTTCCTACGGCTTTTTTACCGGCTTTTCTTCTAACGGTCTCTCCAAAGTAACGTATCCCCTTTCCTTTATACGGCTCAACCGGCTTTTTAGATTTAATACTTGCGGCAATTTGTCCAACCATCTCTTTGTCTGCACCACTTATCGTGATAATATTTTTTTCAACATTAAAAGAAATCCCCTTTGGTGCCTTGATTTTTATGGGGTGAGAAAATCCCAAAGAAAGCGAAATGATATCTCCTTCAAGTATTGCTTTATATCCAATGCCTTCGATTTCTAGTTTTTTTTCAAAGCCGTTTTCCGCACCACGCACAGCGTTTTTTAAAAGCGAGTGTGTTGTGCCAAGAAGAGCTTTTGTGTTTTTTTGCCTGCCTGCCGGTGAACCAAGGCTTTTTTTCGATACAACAAATAATTCTTCGCCTTGCTGATCGATACTGATATTTTCATGCACAAAAAATCTTACTTCTCCTTTTGGACCACTTAGCACAGCTTTGTCGTTTTCTATAGAAAAAACTACAGATTTTGGCAGTATTATTGGTTTTTTTGCTAATCTACTCATAGTGATTCTACCAAACCTCAAAAAGATATTCTCCACCCGTTTTAAGCGACCTTGCTTCTGGATCTGAAACAATTCCTTTTGCAGTAGAAAATACACCCAAGCCAAAACCGTTTTTTACTTTGTGAATTTCTTTGCTTCCCAGGTAAATTCTGCGTGATGGTTTAGAAATTCTTTTGAAATTAGAGATTTTGGGTTTTCCAAATTCGTCGTACAATAAATCAACTTCTATAATTTTTATATGTTTTTTGCCTTTTTTGGATATGTCCCCAATAATTTTTTTTTCAGAAAGAAGTCTTGCAATTTCAAATCGTACTTTAGAATATGGAAAAGATGCTGTTTTTTTTCCAGCATAGCCAGCGTTTTTTATTCTTATTAACATGTCGCTAATTGGATCGGTTACCATGATGATTTTTTAATACCCGGAATTAATCCTTCGTTGGCTAATTCCCTAAAACAAATTCTGCAAAGATCAAAATCTCTCAAATACCCCCTTTTTCTGCCGCATCTAAAACAGCGCCGAACCACTCTGCTTTTAAATTTTGGTTTTTTAAGAGACCGTACGTATGTAGATGTTTTAGACATTTTTTAAAGGGAAACCTAGTAATTTAAAAAGGGTAACGGCTTCGGGCTTTGTTTTAGAATTTGTTACTATTGTAATTTCAAGACCAAATATAGTCTTAATATCCTCCCCCATAGTCTCTGGAAACACAATATGTTCTTTGATTCCTAATGTCAAGTTTCCGTTTTCATCTATAGAATTTAAAGAAATGCCTCGAAAGTCGCGCATGCGCGGAATAGATAAATTTATTAGTTTATCAATAAAATCGTACATTCTTTTGCCGTGCAAGGTAACTTTGAAGCCTATAATCTGGCCTTTTCTAGTTTTAAAAGAAGAAATTGCTTTTTTTGCAGGTCTAGGAGATGGTTTTTGAGCCGTAATGAGCCCAAGATGTTTTTCTACTAACACAACAGCGTCTTTGTTGTCTCTTATTTTGCCTGTGCCTGTATTTACCACAACTTTTAAAATTCTTGGTACTGCCATGGGCGTTTTGTACCCGAATTTTTTCATCATTTCCGGAACTAGTTTTTTATAATATTTTTCTTTTAAGTCTTGCATAAATTTATATTTCGCTTTTACACTTCCTGCATATCCTTTTTTTTCCGTTATTACTGTTGGTTTGGTAAGCAACCCTGATCCCTTTTTTGCAGGATTTGCAAAAAATCATAGCGTTTGAAGAAGCGATCGGAAAGCTCGTTTCTATAACTTCACCTTTTTGACCAGCCTTTTTGGGACGCCTGTGGCGTTTACGCAAAGCAACTCCTTCTACAAGAATTTTTCCAGATATGCCGTGTTGTGAAGGAAAAACTCTAATAACCCTGCCGGTTTTTCCGCGGTCTTTTCCAGCTATTATTATTACTGTGTCTCCTTTTTTAATCTTCA
>JBBTVJ010000084.1:2662-8988 GCA_038063295.1 Patescibacteria group bacterium
TATTTTAGTAAAACCCTTATCCTTAATTTCACGAGGTATAGGACCAAAAATTCTTCCTCCTTTTGGTTCTTCGCCCTCTAAAATAACAACCGCATTGTCATCAAATCTAATATAAGAACCGTCTTTTCTTCTAAACACATTTTTTTGGCGCACCACAACAGCTTTTTGAACTTCTCCCTTTTTTACTTGTTTTCTGGGCTCCGCGAACTTAACGGCCACAATAACAATATCTCCGATCCCCGCATATCTGCGCCTTGTTCCCCCCAAAACTTTTATACACTGGACTAATTTAGCCCCGGAATTGTCCGCCACATTTAACATTGTTCTGTGTTGTATCATAAAATTTTAATTACTTTCCATTTTTTGTCTTTTGATAACGGCTTTGTTGACTCAATTACAACATCTTTTCCCTCCGGAATCTGTTCGTTTGTATGGGCTTTGTATTTTTTGGAAACCTTAATATATTTCCCGTAAACAGAATGTTTTTTTAAGCGAGATACTTTAATAGTCACAGTGTCTCGCATTTTATTAGATACAATTTTTCCTTTTAAAATTTGTTTCATGTCCGTGTTTTTATGTTCGTATAATAAATTTAGTTTTGATTGGAAGCTTTGAGGCGGCGCGTCTTAGGGCTTGTTGCGCTACTTCTTTTGAAATACCGTCCATTTCAAAAATAACCTTTCCAGGACGCACTGGATATACGTATCCAACCGGGTCTCCTTTGCCGCCCCCCATTGTTACTTCGGGTGGTTTTTGTGTTATGGGTTTATCTGGAAAAATCCTTATCCAAAACTTCCCTCCTTTTTGGATAAAACGCGAAGCCGCTTTACGACTAGCTTCAATTTGCTTTGAATTGACCCAACAAGCTTCTTCTGCCTTAAGACCGAATGATCCAAAAGCCAGGGTTGTACCCCTTGTTTCTTTAAGGTTCCTGCGAGTAGCGTTTCTTTGCCACTTTCTGAATTTTACTCTTTTAGGAAATAACATGTTTATCAAAAATGTCTCCTCTATAAATCCAAACCTTTATACCAATATCTCCGTACGGCAGACTTGCCCTCCCTTTTGCAAAATCAATATCTGCACGCAGTGTTTGCAGTGGAATTCTACCAGACCTCAACCATTCTCTACGCGCCATTTCAGAACCATCTAATCTGCCTGCAAGCGCTATTTTAGCACCAAAAACGCCTCTCGCAGCAGAAATCTTGCTTAAATTTTGTTTTAAAACACGTCTAAATGGAAGTCGTTTTTCCAAATCCTGAATTATTTGTTCAATCATAACATTAGCATGACCTTCAGGAGATTTTATCTCCTCAACATTTATTTTTAAAGTTGTTTTTTGGGTTTTTTGATGCTTAATGAATTTTTGTAAGTCGGTCTTTAATTTTTCTATTCCTTCTCCTCCGCGACCTATCAAAATCCCCGGACGCGCTGTTTTTATAATTATAACTATGCTTCCGGGTGATCTTTCTATTTCAACTGAATCAACAAACATACCCTTAAGACGGCTTTTTAGGTAAGACCTTATTTGGACGTCCTCTTTTAAAAAAGCTTTATAGTTGCGGTTGTTAAACCACCTGGATTTCCAGGGTCTTATAATACCTAGTCTGACGGAGTATGGATGGGATATGTGAGTCATAAACTTAGAAGTTAGAAATTAGTTATTAGAAATTAGAATAATTGTTATATGGCTTGACCTTTTATTAATTGGCGTTGTCATACCTCTTGCTCTGGGTAAAAAACGCTTTAGGGTAGGTCCTTTATTTATCACAATAGTTTTTACTGAAAGAGAGTCTTTATCAACCCTAAAATTATGAATGGCGTTTGCAACGGCTGAGTTTAAAAGCTTTAAAATCGGATGAGCCGAACGCTTTGTTGTGTTTTTTAAAACACTTTCAGCTTCCTTTATTTTTTTGCCTTTTATTAAATCAGAAACAAGCCGCACTTTGCGTGGGGATATTCTTAAATAATTAAGATGTGCTTTTATTTCTTTCATATCATACTATTTCTTTTCTATTGGCGACTCGGTTTTTGCCGTATCAGATGCAGACTTTGTTTTTTCAGCTTCTTTTGCTTTTTGTTCTATCTCTTTTTGCATTCTACCTCCGTGTTTTATAAATTTGCGGGTTGGAGAAAATTCCCCCAACTTATGCCCCACCATTTCTTCTGTCACCCTTACCGGAATAAAATCTCGGCCATTGTGTACTCCGAACGCAAAACCTATCATCTCCGGACTTATAGTCGACCTTCTGGACCAAGTTTTTATAATTGTTGCTGAATTAACTTTAACTTTGCTCATTTTTTTTATGAGCTTGGGATCAACAAACGGCCCCTTTTTTAAACTTCTTGGCATAGTTTAATTTTTAGTTCTTCTGCTAATAATCAGCCTTGCTGAATATTTTTTCTTATTCCTGGTTTTCACCCCCCTTGTTCCTTTACCCCACAAATTTTTTGGTCTTCTGGTACCGCGCATTGTTCGACCTTCGCCGCCTCCGTAGGGGTGATCCACCGGATTCATAGCAGATCCGCGCACAGTCGGGCGAATTCCCATCCAGCGCGATCTGCCAGCCTTGCCTATTACAACAAGATTGTGTTCGTCATTTGAAACCTGCCCGATACTTGACCAACACTTATCGTTAACTTTTCTTATTTCTCCAGACGGCATTTTTAAAGTAGTGTATCCGCCATCATGCGCAAGAACTGTTCCAAAAGAGCCAGCTGATCTCACAAATACAGCCTTTCCTTCAGGGGTTGCAGAAATATTATAGACAAGCGTGCCCACAGGAATATTAATAAATGGCAGACGGTTTCCTGGAAGCAAGCTCGCTTTTGTTGAAGTAATAACTTCCCTTCCTGGTCCTACCTCTTTTGGTAAAACAATATAGCGTTTTTCTCCATCTTTATATACTACAAGCCCCAAAAAAGCGCTTCTGCCAGGATCATATTCAACTGACAAAACCTTACCAGAAATATCCTTTTTATCAAATAAAAAATCTACGACTCTAAAAAGCCTTTTTACTCCGGATCCTTTGTGCCTTACAGTAATGCGACCGGCGCTGTTTCTGCCAACGAATCTTTTTCCGCCAAAAACTAAAGATTTTTCCGGTTTTGTTTTTGTCAGCAACAGACGGTAGTTTATACCGGTTAAGCTTCTTCTTGATGGAGTTGTGGGTTTATAAATTTTCATATTTCTATTTTACTGCCTTCTTTTAACTGCACTATGGCTTTTTTATATCCCGGTTTTTTGCCAGCAATGTTTCCTCGCATTCTTTTTTTGGGTTTCAAGTTTAAAATTTTAACCGACGCTACTTTTACGCCATAGTGACTTTCAATAATTTTTTTGACAATCATTTTATTTAAATTTTTTTCTACTTTAAAAACGTGGGAATTTTGCGAAGTAAGATTAGAGGACTTCTCAGAGATGTGAAAAATCATCTTTTGCGGAGAATTTGCTGTTTTTTTTGAAACTGCCAAATCACCAGTTTTTTTTGACTCGGAAATTTCAGATTTCTTGCTACCCGAAAAAGCAGAAGATTTTTCAGGTATTTTTTCCTTAGAGTCCCGATAGCCATCGGGGCGATTATCTTTATTCTTTTTTTGAAAAAAATTAAACATTAAAAGTTTTGTTCAGCTCCTCTATGCTTGATTTATCAAAAATCACATATTTGTTTTTTAAAAGCGTGCTTGTGTTTAGATTTCTTGGCTCCACAAAAGACACAAACGGCAAATTACGCAAAGATCTTTCTGTTTCTTTATTTTTTGGCACAGCAACTAAAGATTTTCCGCCGCGCTCACCAATCCTATAAATATCGGCGTTTTTTCTTAAATTTTTTAAAATACTTTCTGCTTCCATGGTTTTTGGTTTTTCTAAAACAAGTTTATCAAAAAATACTATCTCCTTATCCTTAAGTTTTTTTGAAAGCACGGAAAACAATGCTCCGTGTTTCATTTTTTTATTTATTTTAACTTCGTAACTTTTTTCGTTTCTGGGGCCGTGAGCAACTCCTCCCCCGATCCAAATCGGAGAACGAATTGAGCCATGACGCGCCCTTCCTGTCCCCTTTTGCCTCCAAGGTTTTTTGCCTCCTCCACGCACTTCCCCGCGGGTTTTTGTATGCGCCCAAGGGCGGCGTTTATTAGACTCCTCGCCATCAAACACTTGCTTTACCAAAACCGGTCTCCAAACAGCATTAAAAATACGCTCAGGAAGCTCTATCTTCCCAGTTTTTTCACCTTTTGTGTTGTACATTTCTGCTGTCATTTATAGTAAGTCTCAAACTATAAAAAAACCTGTGAGATTAAGGCCTATTTAAAAGGCCTAAAAATTCCCACAAGTAATTAAGATGTTAGCAAAATACTAAAATTTATGCAAGTGGCTGGATTTCTATCTTGCTACCTCGATGCCCCGGGACAGCTCCTAAAACCGCCATGAGTTTTTGCTCTGGCAGAATTTTTACTATTTTAAGATTGCGCACCGTAACTCTTTCTCCTCCCATGCGACCAGCCATTTTCATCCCTTTTACTACTCTGCCTCCAGCCCTCCCACCGCCTCCACCAATAGCTCCAGGCTCTCTTTCTGAATGTTTCTGTCCGTGAGTACGAGGTCCGCCAGCAAAACCGTGTCTTTTAACAACACCCTGAAATCCCTTGCCTTTAGAAATACCGATAACTTTGATTATTTCGCCTTCTTTTGCTTGCGCCGCTTCTTCTGCGTTTTTTGCCAAAACCCAAGTGACCGGCACCACATTACCGGAATCATCAAAAATTTGAGACATCTCTAGTTTTTGTGCAATCATAATTACATTTTAACCTCAATATCCACTCCTGCAGGCAAATTAAGATTTGTAAGAGCATCTACAATTTTTGGAGTAGGATTTAATATATCAATAACTCTTTTGTGAACGCGCATTTCAAACTGTTCTCTAGAATTTTTATAAATAAATGCAGACCTATTTACGGTATATTTTTTAATTGCGGTCGGCAGAGGAACTGGACCCACAACTTCAGCGCCATAGCGCAAAGCGGTATCCACAATCTGCTTTACAGAAGAATCTAAAATTTTATGATCGTATGCCATTACCCTTATGCGAAGCCGCGGCAACCCCTCGGTTGTTTCTTTTTTAGAGATTTTTTTAACTACTGCTGCCGCTGGCATTTGTTTTTTATTTATTGATCTTTGTCACTATTCCGGCTCCTACGGTTTTTCCTCCTTCGCGAATAGCAAATCTTTGTTTTTCTTCCAAAGCCACCGGAGCAATTAACTTAACAGAAAATTTAATAGTATCTCCCGGCATTACCATTTCTGTGCCAGAAGGCAAAATAACCTCTCCAGTAACATCAGTTGTTCTTATATAAAACTGGGGCTTATATCCTGCAAAAAACGGGGTGTGCCTGCCGCCTTCTTCTTTGGTCAAAATATAAACCTCTGATTCAAACTCGGTATGAGGAGTAATTGAACCTGGCTTTGACAAAACTTGTCCACGCTCTACGTCCTCCTTTTTTACCCCGCGCAACAAAAGACCAGCATTGTCTCCAGCCATGCCTTCGTCAAGCTGTTTGTTGAACATCTCAATTCCGGTTACCGCTGTTTTCTGGGTATCACGAAGCCCCACAATTTCAACTTCTTCATTTAATTTTACTTTACCTCGTTCAACTCTTCCTGTTACAACCGTTCCTCTTCCTTCAATAGAAAACACATCTTCCACGGGCATCAAAAACGGCTTTTCAATATCTCTGACCGGTTCCGGAACATGTTCGTCTAAGGCATTGGTAAGTTCCAAAATTTTCTTCACCCACTCGTCGTCCGCAGATTTTGCTTCAAGCGCTTTCAAGGCGGATCCTCGAATAATTGGGGTTTTTTCGCCATCGTATTCATATTTTGAAAGAAGTTCTCTGATTTCTGTCTCAACTAAATCAATGAGTTCTTTATCGTCAACAGCATCTACTTTATTTATAAATACAATAATTGCTGGAACTCCCACTTGGCGAGCAAGTAATATATGTTCTCTGGTTTGAGGCATAGGACCATCGGTTGCCGCAACCACCAAAACCGCTCCGTCCATTTGAGCGGCCCCGGTAATCATATTTTTTATATAATCAGCGTGTCCGGGAGCATCAATATGCGCATAGTGGCGCTTGTCTGTTTCGTATTCAGAGTGATGCAAAGCTATAGTAATTCCTCGCTGGCGCTCTTCTGGTGCGTTGTCAATTTCATCAACTTTCTCTAATCTGACCTTTTTACCAGCCAGATTCAAGGAATGTAAAATAGCCGCGGTTAGTGTGGTTTTGCCGTGGTCGACGTGTCCGATAGTTCCTACGTTAAGATGCGG
>JBBTVJ010000085.1:0-1373 GCA_038063295.1 Patescibacteria group bacterium
GCATCTCCGGATCTCTTGTCATATTTCCTATTAAAATTACTCTATTAAGATTCATCCCGTTAGAAATAGGACGCAGACGCAGATAACGTCTTACGCCATAAGTTATTGCTTTTAAAATTTGACTTTTTTATATTTATCATATTTGTATTGATGCGTCAGCGATTTCTAACGGGATTATTTTCCCAATATTTCTTCTAATTTTTTGTCTATTTCTTCGATATTGGCAGCTGGTGTTTCTTTCGGAAGAGGTGCTACCGCAGACCAGTTTGGAAGCGGTTTTATTTCGGTGGGTTGCCTGAAAGGTTTGGTGCTTATTTGGCGCTGTTGAAAACGCAAGGTTTTTATACAAATAAATCGAAGTATTTTATTTTCTGCTTTAATGTTTGAATTGAACTCCTCAATTTTTCCAGGCTCCAATTCAAATTTAAAATTTCCCAAATGCGCTTCCAATTGTTTTTTTATGGGGAAACTTAATCTTATTTTTTCAATTCTACCTTCATCTTCAATAAGCGCTCCAAGTTTTTGCGCTTCGTTTTTGATTTTTTGGTGAAAATCTTTGGCTTCTTCCTCTAATAAAGATGGGTGCCCCAAAAAACCTATTTCATAAAGCTGTTTTTTGCTATCTTCAGCCATTGGTCAAAATCTAGCATTTCAGCCCCAAAATTGCAAGCTATTGACATTTTTTGTGGATTTGCTATAATTAAATTGTCCTGGAAATTGTGCCCTTCGGGTTCAAGGATGTATAAGCAACAGAAGGGACTGCCTTCCAAAGCGATCCTCGGCTTTGGAGTGGGCAGCAGTGCGAACAGGGGTGAGTCTTCTTACTGGGCGCGGACCGGTTGAAGACAATAGGCTATATAACCAATGTCACCCCATACGCAGCCGCGGCGTATGGGTTTTTGTTTTTTTTGCATTGTACGGATTTTGGACGATCGGCCAAATTACGTACTATCTATGAGTTTTTGTTTTTTCTGATTTAGATTTTAAATTCAATCACATCCCCGTCTTTTACGATGTATTCTTTGCCTTCAGAGCGGATGAAGCCCGCTTCACGCGCTTTAACCCATGAACCGATTTCTATGAGCTTTTCCCAAAAAATTACATCCGCTCGTATAAACTTTTCTTCAAAGTCGCTGTGAATTGCGCGGCCAGCGCGCTTGGCATTAGAACCCCGGGGAATTGTCCATGCGCGCGATTCATCTTCTCCTGTGGTAAAAAATGTCATTAGCTCCAAAAGCTTATATGCAGCTTTGATTAATTTGTTTAATCCCGATTCAACTCCTAGTTCTTTTTGCTCTTCTTTGGTCATTGTTGAAATATCGTTTTCCTCCCCAATATTTATCGTGAGAGAATTTGGAAGTGGGGGGATTTCT
>JBBTVJ010000086.1:0-3352 GCA_038063295.1 Patescibacteria group bacterium
TTTTGCTCTTCCCAGGGCGGCCCCGCTTGTAGTTATGTTTCCGGCCCCGTCTTTTTTGGTTAGGCGCTGTGATATTGCCAAAAACTCATCCCAAGTTGATGGTGGAAGTGCTAAAGCTTCTTTGGTAAACAAATCTTTATTCCAGTAAAGAACCAACGGATCTGCGTACAGTGGAATTCCAAAAACCTCTTTTTCGGGCGATATAAATAAAGAAGCGGAAGATACGAATTGTTGTTCTATTTCGCGCTCTGTAATTAAAAGCGGGGGAGCCGCGGAAATTTTATCTTTATATTTATTTATGTACGGAGACGGAAGCATAAAAATGTCCGGCGAATCGCCGCGGGCTATGGAATTTAAAAGATCAATTTCCCAATCGGCACCCGTTTTTTTATAACTTACTCCGACTTCTGGATTTTCTTCTTTATATGCGCGAAGTATACTATCCCATATTCGCTCATCATCAAAGCCCCAGAGTGTTAAGTTTCCGGATGTTTGTTCATCTTTAAGTCCAGGAATAATTCCGGTAAAAATTAAAACCAC
Source organism: Patescibacteria group bacterium (assembly GCA_038063295.1). Lineage (GTDB taxonomy): Bacteria > Patescibacteriota > Minisyncoccia > UBA11713 > 2-01-FULL-45-33 > DATDXD01. The sequence goes on from JBBTVJ010000086.1 coordinate 541, forward strand.
GATCAGCGTCAAAAATACTGCCCCGCCAATCAACACTGTTTGTAGTTTATTTATGTTCATAAATTAAGCAAATAAGCTGGTAAGAGAGTAAGCGTTTGTTTATTTTTTAAATATTAACCCATAATGATGCGATCCGGCAGAAAAATCTTTTTTAAGTGAGAACCCAACGGTTTCAAATAAATTTTGAGCTGCAGATTTTTCCATTTTTTCTTTCCACTCAATTACTATCGCATTTCCCCCGGGTTTTAAAATTCTATAAGCCTCTTCCGCAATATTTTTTTTATTTTCTGACTGAAAAAGTATATTTGAAATTATAACCTTGTTTGCAATGTCATTTTTTAAACCAGATCCTCGGCTCAATTCGAGATTTGCGCGAATCGGTTCTATATTTAATATTTTATAAAACTTTGCTTTTGATTTTACAGCTTCAAGCGCTTCCGCGCGTATATCAAGAGCGTATACTTTGCCTGTGTGCCCTACGCGCTTCGCAAGTGCTACTGAAAAAAAACCTGAACCTGCCCCGAAATCGGCTATAATTTCCCCTGGTCGCACATCAAATTCTTCTACAACGTTTTCCGGATTTAAAAATGAATCAAGCGTCATGCATTTATAATAGCACCACCGATGCTATTTTGTCCCCACTTTCAAGCCGCATAATGCGTACGCCTTGTGTGGCGCGGGAAAGAGTTGGAATACCCGAAAGTTCCATTCGTATTACTTGTCCTTGATTGGAAATTGCAATAAGTTCTTCTTTGTCTTCCCAGACAATTTGCGCTGAAATTAAATTGCCGGTTTTTGGTGTTACTTTTACTGTTTTTACTCCGGATCCACTTCTTCTTTGAATCTTATACTGTGTAAGAGAGGTTTTTTTGCCGTACCCGAGTTCAGAAACTGCAAGAACTTCCAGTTTTTTTGCCTCGCGCGGGATTACATCCATTCCGACTACTTCATCGCCTTTTTTAAGTTTGATTGCGCGCACTCCTTTAGCCGATCTTCCCATTGCTCGAACATCTTTTTCTTTAAATCTTATAGCTTTCCCCTTTTGAGTGGAAATTAAAATTTCTTCTTGAGGAGAGACAACTTTTGCCCAATAAAGGCTGTCGCCTTTTTGCAGATTTATTGCTTTAATGCCGGATCTTCGCACATCTGAAAAGTCTTCAGCTTTCACTTTTTTGATAATGCCTTGGTGAGTAGTTAAAATAATGTAGTTTTTTTCTCCTTTTTTTGTTTTGGGAATTGCGAGAGCCGCAGTCACTTTTTCTTCGCTGGACAAAGACAGGAAGTTTACAATTGATTTTCCTTTGGATTGTCTTGTGCCTTCCGGTAGTTCATACATTTTAGTTTGGTACACTTTTCCGCTGTTTGTAAAAAATAAAAGATCTGCGTGAGTGCTTCCAGAAATAAATTCCAAGGGGACATCTTCATCTTTTGTGGTAACTCCAATTACTCCTTTGCCTCCTCGGCGCTGGGTGCGGTATTCTGTGGGCCGCACCCTTTTTACGTAGCCTCCTTGGGTTAAAATAAGTATGGTTTCTTCTTCTGGTACTAAATCTTCCGCAGAAATAATTTTAGCGGCTCCCGCAATTACCTTGGTTCTTCTTTCGTCGCCGTATTTTTGTTTTATTTCTTTGAGTTCTTCTTCCAAAACCCCGTCTATTTTTTGAGGATCTCCCAAAAGTGCTTTGAGTTCCCGGATTAGTTTTTGCTTTTCTTTGAATTCGTCTTCGATTTTTTGGCGCTCAAGCCCGGCAAGGGTCTGTAGTCTCATTTCCAATATGGCAGAAGCTTGACGCTCGGAAAGCCCGAATTTTTTTACTAAATTTTTGTGCGCATCTTCTTTGTCTTCTGATCTTTTTATGGTTTGAATCACCGCGTCAATTTTATCCAACGCCTTTTTGAGTCCCAAAAGAATATGCTCTCTTTCTTGTGCTCTTGAGAGATCAAAGCGGGCACGCCGCTCAATTACGATTCTACGGTGCTTTATAAATTCATCCAAAAATCCTTTAAGCGATAGAGTTTGAGGTTGTATGCCGTCAAGTAGCGCAATCATGTTGAAATGAAAAACACTTTCAAGCTCGGTATGTTTATAAAGACTATTTAGTATTTTTTGTGGGTATGAATCTCTTTTTAAATCAATTGCAATTCGGAGCCCCTCTTTATCAGATTCGTCGCGGATATCACGTATGCCTTCCAGTTTTTTCTCGTGCACAAGCTCCGCCATTTTTTTAATCATTTCCGCTTTGTTTACCTGATAGGGAATGGATGCAATTATAATTTGCCATTCACCTCCGGATTTTCTTTCTATTATTTCTGCCTCTCCTCTTATGACCACTCCTCCTCGGCCTGTTGTATACGCTTCCAAAATATCTTTTTTGTTGAAAATCATTCCACCGGTGGGAAAGTCGGGGCCTTTTACGAATTCTGTGAGATCCTCTACGGTGGATTTCGGTTTTTTTAAAAGATGCAGTATCGCATCCACTAATTCTGTTATGTTATGCGGAGGAATGTTGGTGGCCATGCCGACGGCAATACCCAAAGAGCCGTTTAGCAAAAGATTTGGGATTGCGGCGGGAAGTACCGCGGGCTCTTTTTTGGTGCCATCGTAATTTGGTATGAAATTTACGGTTTCTTTGTCTATATCGCGCAGCATTTCAGAGGCAATCGAGGACATGCGGCTTTCTGTATATCGCATTGCGGCGGCGGAGTCACCATCGATTGATCCAAAGTTTCCCTGGCCCTGCACCAATGGGTAGCGCAAAGAAAAATCTTGAGCCATTCTGACCAATGTGTCATATATAGCGGTATCTCCATG
>JBBTVJ010000087.1:0-1546 GCA_038063295.1 Patescibacteria group bacterium
AAAAAGAAAATTTAGAAAAACCGGAGCCGAAATTTCCACTTGAGGCTTATTGGTGTCAAAGTTGTAATCTAGCACAGCTTATACATGTGGTGGATCCTGAAATCATGTTTCGCGACTATGTTTATTTTACATCCGGCATGCCGAGGATTTCTTTCCATTGGCAAGCGTATGCTAATCATGTAATGGCGAATTTTCTTTCAAGAAAAGACGATTTTGTGCTTGAAGTGGGAAGCAACGACGGGGCTTTGGTCAAGTATTTTTTTGAGAACGGATATAGGGCTTTGGGAGTTGATCCTGCACGCAACATTGTGGATACGGCAAATAAAAATGGCATCCCGACAATTTGCGATTTTTTTGGAAACACGGTGGCGGATAAAATTCTTCAAAGCCACGGGAAAGCGAAAGCTATTTTAGCGAATAACGTTTTTGCGCACATTGATGATCATCAAAGTGTTCTTTTGGGTGTAACCAAGCTTTTGCATAAAGACGGAGTTTTTGCGATTGAAGCTCCGCATATTTTGGATATGTTTGAGAACTTGGCGTATGACACTATTTACCACGAACACCTGTCTTTTTTGGCGGTCCGTCCAATGCAGAAATTTTTTGAAAAATTTGGGTTGGAAATTTTTGACGTCAAAATTGTGCCAGCCCAGGGACAGTCGCTTCGTGTTTTTGCCGGATGGAAAGGAGCGCATAAAATAGCGCAGAGCGTAAGTGAGTTGATAAATAGAGAATTAAAAATAGGTTTGGATAAAAAAGAAAGTTATCTTGAGCTTGCGCGTAGAATTGCGTCCTCAAAAGAAAATTTGCTTAATGTTTTGCGTGATTTAAAAAATAGCGGGAAGCGCATTGCCGCTTACGGCGCTCCGGCAAAGGGGAATACTCTTTTGAATTACTGCAAAATCGGAATTGATACTTTGGATTATGCAAGCGATGGTTTGCCCTCAAAGGTTGGTTTATATACTCCCGGCATGCATATTCCGGTTGTTTCAAAAGAGTATGCAAACGCCAATCCGCCGGATTACTATTTGCTTCTTGCCTGGAATTACAAAGACTCTATTTTGGAGGCAGAAAAAGACAGTAAATTTAAAAAAAATGGCGGCAAATTTATTGTGCCGATTGGTGATAAAATCGAGTTAATATAAGTATGACGATCCAAAGAGGATTGGTAAGTATTGGATTGCCGACGTATAACCGCGCCGCGCTTTTGCGGCACTCATTGGATTCTCTTTTGGCGCAAACCTATAAAGATTTTGAACTTATAATTTCCGATGACGGTTCAACAGATAATACCCAGCAACTTTGTGAAGAGTATTCTGCTTACGATAAAAGAGTGCGTTATATTCGCCACCCCAAAAACATCGGACATGTTATAAATTTTGAATATGTTGTGCGGCAAGCAAGAGGAGAATATTTCATGTGGGGCGGGGATGACGATTTGTGGGATAAAAGATTTATTGAAAAAGTAGTTGCGGCACTTGAGGCAAATCCCAGAGCTAGCCTTGCGGTTAGTTCGTATCAGCGAGTATATAGCGACGGAGAAATT
>JBBTVJ010000088.1:0-13477 GCA_038063295.1 Patescibacteria group bacterium
TTTTTGGATATCGGGGCGCGTATTCCCAAAGGAGTTTTGCTGATGGGTTCTCCCGGCACCGGTAAAACTTTGCTTGCAAAAGCTGTGGCGGGGGAAGCCGGAGTTCCTTTTTTTCACATGTCGGCATCGGAGTTTGTTGAAATGTTTGTGGGCGTGGGAGCCTCTAGAGTAAGAGATTTATTTAAAATGGCAAAAAAAGCGGCTCCCGCCATAATATTTATTGATGAAATTGATGCCGTGGGCCGTCACCGCGGAGCGGGCTTGGGGGGCGGGCATGACGAACGCGAGCAAACACTAAATCAAAGTTTGGTGGAGCTTGATGGGTTTGAAACCAACGAATCGGTAATTGTAATGGCGGCTACCAATAGGCCCGATGTTTTGGATCCTTCTCTTTTGCGCCCAGGGCGATTTGACCGCAGAGTTGTGCTTGACCTTCCGGATATTGGCGATAGAGAAGAAATTTTAAAAATCCACTCTCAAAAAAAACAGATTTCCAAAGACGTTTCTTTGCGGAGAGTAGCGGAAAGAACTCCGGGTTTTGCAGGTGCGGATCTTTCGAATTTAGTAAACGAAGCCGCAATTTTGGCGGCGCGCCAAAATAGAAAGGAACTCAATCAAAGCGATCTTTTAGAATCAATTGAAAAGGTTCTTTTGGGTCCAGAGCGCAAAAGTCATATTCTTTCAGAAAAAGAAAAAAAGATTTCGGCTTACCACGAAGCGGGGCATGCGTTGGTGGCGGCGGCCATGCCGGAAACTGACCCGGTGCATAAAATTTCTATTGTCTCTCGCGGTAGAGCGGCTGGATTTACCCTTAAACTCCCAACGGAAGACAAGCACTTATACAGCAAAACGCATTTTGTATCCGAACTCGCGGTCTCTTTAGGAGGATATGCTGCGGAAGAAATTGTTTTTAAAGAGCTGACCACCGGAGCTTCTGATGACCTCAAAAAAGCAACTGATTTAGCAAGAGCCTTGGTTACAAAATATGGGATGTCGGAAAAACTGGGACCCATTGCTTTTGGAAAGGAAGAGCAGATATTTTTGGGCAGAGAATTTACCGCGCACAAAGATTATTCAGAAAATCTTGCCTCAAAAATTGACGACGAAGTTTCCCGTTTTATGAAAAACGCTTTTAAAAAAGCCAAAGACATATTAGTGAAGCACCGCGATGCTCTTGAAGCTTTAGCGCAAAAACTTATTACCGAAGAAACAGTAGAGCGCGACGAATTTGCAGAGTTTGTAAAAAGCTACGGATTGGTTACAACGTAGTGCGTGTGCCAGGACTCGAACCTGGAACCACCGAGGTATAAGCTCGGTGCTCTACCATTGAGCTACACACGCATAAGTTGTATATACCATATTTTTTTCTGTGTAAAAAGAAAGCCCCGCGCATTTGCGCGAGGCGTGTTTTAACGTACTCTTTCAAATATTTTTTGACCCTCGGCAAAACTTATATCTGCATATTTTTCTCTTTTATGTTTTTTGCCATTGAAACTGTATCGCACCAATTGAATTTCAGCTATTTCATCTTCTTTCTCCGGATTTAATTCAGATTCCGGCACTTCAAAACTGTCTAAATGCACAGTTTTGCCCCATAAAAAATAAACACGTTCTAACGTTTTTTCTAGCCAAGATTTAGGATTAAGTTCAAGATAAGGCAAAGCGCTTATGTAATTTCCAGAAAACCGGTGTGTTAATTGAAGTTCTCCATTGTTATCATAGTTTCCGTTTTCTATTCGTATTATCGGATTGCCGTAAAGTGTCCAAGATCTTTTTAGTAGCGCCCTTATAATTTCTGGTCTATCCTCTATAATCTCATCTATTATTTCCCCTGTTAATTGTTCAATGCGAGTATTATAGATATATATTTTTTGTTCGTGAATAAAATCATCTGTAAAGAAATTTTCTACCAGCATTCTATCACTGTAACTTGCGCGCACTTCAAATATTTTTTTATTACCTAATCCAGCGTGAATATCCCAGTAAGATTTTTTATGCGGATCAGTGCATTCATTATATTCCTTACCGAATCTGCCTTTATCCCATCTTTCTTTAATGTGTTCAAATAGACCGTATCCTATTCTATACCAATTTAAGCTGTATTTGTTTTCAGCTAGAACTCTTGAGTGATAATAATTAAACACATCATGTTCTTTATCGTTCAATAAACCCTCTTTAAATAGCCGCCTCATTATATGAACATGTATGTAAGTTGCCCAGCCCTCGTTTCCCATTTTGGTTTTCATTTGAGGAGTTAGGTGGCGTTGCTGATCGCGAATTTCTGATACAACATCTGCTTTCCACGGTTCAAAACGCAAAACTTCCGAATGCCGTAAAATATAAAGCAATACATCGTACATTGGTACCGGAGGAGTTTTTCTTGCAAGCCACCTTAATTTTTTTTCACCCTGTTTTATTTCTTCTTTGGTTAATTCTTTCTTTGGAGTTTTGTTGACTGCGTTGCGCTTTAGTTTAGCATGCTCATTTGCTAAAAGCTGTTCGCGAATTTCATCTTCCGGCACATCTTCGTTGGTAAAAATATCTAACGGCAGGTGAGTTTTTAGAGAATCGGCTGCGTCAAGGGTATTTTCATATTCTTCTATGCCATATTTTTGTTCATAAAATCTAAATCTGTCCGCGGCTGATCTTGCAGATGAGGCTATATCTGAAGCCGCGCGACCTGCTTGCAAGTAATGGCTTGCCAGAAAAGAGTCTACGTGGCCATAAACATGAGCTATGACCAAAACATTAAGTGCAAACGGATTTGTTTCCACTAAAAATGCTTTTGGCGTTTCAAAGTTCCAAACTTGTTCATAAGGTATACCGCCGCCATGGTATTCGTAAATAGTACGATAGTATTCCCAATCTCTGCCGAATTGCCAGTATGAAAAGTTATCCGGAAAACCATATGACATACCTTCAATGACGCGTTTTACTGGCACTACTTCAAAAATAATATCTTTAGTAAGTAATCCCATTTCTTTTGCGATTTCATGAATCCGAATTTCAAGTGTTTTTAGTCTTTCCAGTTCTTCTTTGGTCATGATTTTACCCACCTCGTTTTTTTAAGGAATTCTTTGATTGCCGGCCAGATTTGTTCTTTATTTTCTATTTTAACCGCAAGAAAAGGAAAATCTTTTTCGCCTGCGTAGACTGTGATTTCTTTTTCCTCGATATTTTTTATCAACGGAAATTTTTCTGTAAATTCTTCAATCAAGCCCGAATAATCATTCTGATTTGGATTTAAATTGACTTCACCGTAAGCTACCATTTGCACCCCCTTTTGAATTAGTTTATGTGCTTCTTCTACGGTGCGCTGTGGATTAAAGTCATCACCGTCGGAAAAATGGAAAGAATAAACATTCCAAGAATTAGTTGGGTATTCGGTATCAACTAAATCGTTGGCTATTTCATAAGCCGTGTAACACAGTGTTCCTCCAGATTCTAACGTATGGAAAAAGTCATCTTCATCAACCAAGCGTGCTTGTGAATGATGAATAATAAAACGCACAGCAACCTCTTTATAACTTTTTCTTAGGAGTTCAATAATCCAAAAAAGTAAAGATCTTACCAAATATTTTTTTTCTGTGTACATAGAACCCGATACATCCATCATGGCAAGTAAGACTGCTCTGGATTTAAATTCAATATCTTCTTCAACTTTAAGGAACCTTAAATCGTCTTGATGCGCAATTATAAACGGTTGAAGTTCATCATTTGGCGTAAGGTTTGACACAAAATCCTTACTTTTGAGCAACTTCAACGCGTCTTCCAAAATTCCTTCGGAGTTTTTTAAAGCATCGTAACATTCATGAGGTAATCGCTCGGTTTCTTTCATGAGGAAATGCAGATAATGATAAAAACGTTTAAATCCTTCCTTTTTGGTTTTACCCACATGCAACAAAGACCACGGCCCCGTATGTGTAACTCCGGAAACAGTAATACCGGCAATAATTTCCAAGTCTTTTACATCTTTTTCCTCCAAATTTGGAAGGCCTAAATCTTCCAACATCATGGAGATCAGCTCTTCTATTTCCATTTCACTTTCTAGTTCGTCAATACCTGGTTCGTTTTCGCCGGGTTGTCGCCTGATAATATCACCTGATTTTCCTGAGCCTTGCCCAATCCCGCCGCCAATACTGCCATTTTCTTCTCCCTGGTTTTCGTCATCAATTGGGCGTTTGCCTTGCCTGATATGCGGATTTTGCAATCTTTTTATTCGTACTTTTATTATTTTCCCCTTTTTTTGAGTTATGATATTTTCATCGGCAATTATGTCTGGAATTCTTTGTTTAACAAGTTCCTTTTGTTTTTCTCTGTGTCGCCTGGCATCTTTAGAGCCTTTATATGCAGTAGGACTTGGAACTATGATTGGCATAAAGCCCCCCCTTTATTGAATTTTCAATGAATTTATTCTAATAACATTCTTAGCATTCTAAGAGAAAAATAAAAAGAGCGGTAAAAATACCACTCTTTTTTATCAAATATTTATAATTAACTTTTTTTGAATTCGTAGAAGCGTTCCGACACCTCTTTTCCGCAAATATCACAAAAACCTAATTCACGAAGACCGTCAAACAAATCTTTGGCTCGGCGTTTTTCTTCTTCAGATCTTGGCCGCACTGGATCCAAAAGAAATATGATATTAGTTTGATTGTCTTCCACAAGCTTTTTTTCCGCAGCTTCATCCAGGGGTTCATAGTTTGCGTTTGGATTAGCCTCCAGGTATTCCAAGAATTCGCCGCGATGAATATCCGCAGAAGATTCAGAAACACCCATATGTTTTTCTATGCTTTTCATAAATCCTAAGTCGGGTTCAATTGGTTTTCCGGTTATCGGATCTCGTTCAATGTCTGCAAGCTGTCTGCGCACAAATTTTCTGTTTTGCGCGCGAAACATTCGTACTTCCTTGCAATATTTTTCTATAATGCTTTTTTTGATATCATCATATGCTCTTACAAAAGCTTTGGTAACTGTTTTCACCACAAAATCTTTATATTCAGACATTACATTACTAGCTTCGCCCGCTGTAAGCAATTCACGGAAACGCTTGACTTCTTCAGGAGTATATCCCATACGATGTTCAAATACTTCATAAAGCGCTCTAATTGCTGTAAGCGGTGTTAAGCAACCATCAACTTTTTGGCTTGCTAGGGCGGTGTTTAACGCCGTAAGTACGTCTCGGTAGCTAATACCAAACATGCCCTCGCGCTTTTCTATATCTGTGTCTGGATTTTGCCATTCCTCAACTAGCGATCTTACATCTATTGGATGTTTATCTTGATCTTCTATGGCAGTAAGAACGCTTTCGCCATTGTACGCCTTGAGTTTTTTAAGACGGTCAACGCCGAATTTGGGAGAATCGTTAAGACGCGTTAACACCGCAAATACAGCCGCGACCATATAGGTAGCATCGGGAATATGAATGTTTCTTAGTTTTCGAAAATCGCTATCGCGCTCGATAAGTTTTTTATACACCAAAATTTCATCTTTAACGCGCAATGTGTATGGAAAGGGTACAACAAACATACGATCATGTAGGGCAGCATTGTTTTGGTCCGCTGAAAATTCTTTAAATTCTTTGATATTGCAGTGTCCCAACACAAAAGTGTCGATATACAAATGTGGAAAGTTTGAACCCTGAACTTTGATCTTTTTTTCTTCAGCTAAACTTATAAAAACACGGATAATTTTAATATTGGCGCCGGGTTTTAAATCTTCAATTGCTTCGAGTATTCCTCGATTAGCTTTTTCTACTTCGCCATTTAATTCAAAAGCTTTTGGATGATCATAACCTTTAGTACTGGTAATTTGTATATTTTCTCTTCCAATAAGGCGCGATTCATCTTGTGCAAGATCCGCTGAGGCTTCAAACGAACCAATGCCGCGCACTCCTTGAATAGAGAAGGTAAAAGTTTCAACAGGCAAATCCCACCAACGAATTTCTCCACTTGCTTCCGTAAGTTGATTAATTACCAAATCGCGGCACACGGGGCACAAATCTCCTTCAATTGGCGGAATTCCCAACTCATCTTCAATTGGTTTTGCGCCTTCTGGATGTTCTGCGGGGTCCCACCAGTTTTTGCGGAGATATCTGGGTAATGCGTTTAATGGCTCTTCGTGTATGGGGCAACCCTTAATCATAAACACCGGCTTTTTGCTATAATGTTCCAACGCCTTTTTAAGAATTGTTGCAAAAGTCGATTTTCCTGAAGAAGTTGGTCCAACTAACTGCAAAACATATTTTCCCGAAGATGCTCGCATGGCACCATTTATAATATGTTTTACAACTTGATTTGTAGGAGCCTCCATTCCAAAAAGTTCTTTGGAGAAAAGCAAATATCTTTTATCTGCCCCCAACCAGCGTTCGTGTTCTGGTATGTCCTCGGTTCGATGGTCTTCAATAATTTCCAAAAGTCGTTCTGGAGAAAGTTGGGGAATTTTTGGATCTTCTTTTACGAGATCTATATACTGCCTCAGATTCATTTCTTTGTATTCGGCCTTTTTTCGGCGTTTTCGCTCTATATCTCGCTCAATAATATGATTAATATGACTGTGATCAATGTGATTATCTGGTACCATGGCATACCCCTCTTATTGTCAATGAATGTATTTCTAGAATATATCTTACTACTAAATACATATAAATCAACCCCTTTTGCCAAAAAACGCAAAGCAAGTATTATATATAGGTGGAAAAAAAATATTATATTAAAGCAGGCACCGCTCTGGATTTTAAAGGAAGCGACAAGGTTATTTATCGAATGCTTGAGATTTTCCCCGGGGCTTTGGCGTGGGTGACACTTTCGGGCATGTTTTTTATGTCTTACTTTGCGCCTTTGTGGGCAGCGGTTTTTATAATTATTTTTGATGTTTACTGGTTGGTAAAAACTGTTTTTTTGTCGTTTCATTTGCGCGCCAATTTTAAAAGAATGACCGAAAATTTAAAAATAAATTGGCAAGAGCGTCTTTCACGATTGCGCTACGAACATATTTGGCATCTTGTGATACTGCCAATGTCCAAGGAGCCATACGAGGTAGTAAAAGACACTGTTTTGGCAATTTCGGAAAGCAGTTTGCCAAAAGAAAAAATGATTTTAGTTTTGTCATACGAAGAAAAATATAAAGAAAGAGGCAAGGATATAGGGGATAGGGTCAAGGCGGAATTTGAAAACTCATTTCCGAACTTTTTTGTTACAATGCACCCCGAGAATCTCGAGGGAGAAATTCCAGGCAAAGGAAGCAACGAATCGTGGGCGGCAAGGTTTATAAAAGAAAACTTTATTGATCCTGAAAAAATTCCTTATGAGGATATTATTGTTTCTTCATTTGATATAGATACCAGAATTTACAGACAATATTTTGAGGTGCTAACTTGGAATTTTTTAACCGCTCAAAATCCTACTAAAAGTTCTTATCAACCAGTGCCTGTTTACAACAATAATATTTGGGCAACACCCGCGCTTTCAAGGGTAGTTGCAACCTCGGGTACGTTTTGGCAAATGATGCAGCAAGAGCGTCCCGAGAGGCTTACAACATTTTCTTCTCACTCAATGAGCTTTAAAACACTTGTGGAAATGGATTTTTGGCAGAAAAATATTGTCTCCGAAGATTCGCGAATTTTTTGGAACGCGCTTTTGTTTTATGACGGCGCCTACCAATCTACCCCTCTTTCTTATCCTATTTCTTTGGATGCAAATTTAGCACCCACTTTTTGCGGAACCGCAAAAAATGTTTACAAACAGCAGCGCAGATGGGCGTGGGGGGTTGAAAATTTTCCATACACAGCATTCGGGTTTATAAAAAATAAAAAAATAGCCTTACGCAAAAAAATTTATTATCTATCTACCATGGTTGAAGGATTTTGGTCGTGGTCCACAAATTCTATTTTGATTTTTGCTTTGGGATGGTTGCCGCTTTTGCTGGGCGGGAGAAGGTTCAATCAGTTTGTGCTTGCTTATAATTTGCCACAGATTACTCGGCTTATTATGATGTTTGCTATGATGGGGCTTGTGACATCTGCAATTATTTCAATGAAGCTTCTTCCGCCAAAACCAAAAGAATATGGTAAAAAACAAACCCTAGGCATGCTGTTGCAGTGGGTTTTGGTGCCAGTTACTATTATATTTTTTGGAGCGCTTCCAGCGCTTGATGCTCAAACTCGCCTTATGTTTGGCAGGTACATGGGTTTTTGGATTACACCAAAAGAAAGGAAATAGTCTTTTATTTTTTGTGAGAAAATGCTAGTTTTTCTATATTGCGCCCGTCGTTCAATGGATAGGACGCAGGATTGCGGATCCTGTAATCGAGGTTCGAATCCCCGCGGGCGCGCAAAATGGAATTAAATTCTCAACTTGAGCATGTTTTTCGCGTAACTCCACGGCAGCGCTTGGCGCTGAAAAAATTAGGGATTTTTACGTGCGAGAATTTGCTGGAACATTTTCCATATAGATATGAAAACCCCGCGGATTTTAAGAAAATCTCTGATGTTTTGTCGGGAGAACGGGTGAGGGTTGCGGGGCGTGTAGCTAAAATTGAATTTGAAAAGACTTGGAAGAAAAAATTAAATATTGCAAAAGCCACGATAGAAGACAATACAGGAAAAATAGAAGCTGTATGGTTTCGCCAGCCGTATATTGCGCGCATGTTGCCCGAAGGTTCCACTGCCGTGTTTTCTGGAAAAATTGGAATACGCTCCGGAAAGTATTATATTGCAAATCCGCTTTATGAATTTATTCCAAAAAATTCTTTGGAAGAATTTTTTGCCCCGCGAAGCTCTAGCGGAGTGGGGCGTCTATACCCTTTGTACTCCACCTCCGCCGGCATAAGTTCACTGTGGATTCAAAAACATATAGAAAAAATCTTGCGCGAGGTTGAAGTAAATGAGTTTTTGCCGGAAAATATTGTAAAAAAATATAATTTACCAGAAAGAAACAAGGCGCTGCGCTTAATTCATTTTCCAAAAAACGAATTACACGCAGAGGCTGCAAAAAAACGTTTTGCTTTTGAAAAAGTATTTTTGTTTCAGCTCTCAAGAATGAAACATAAAGAAGATTTAAAAAATTCTTTTGGATTTAAAATTAAAAATACCCCGGCGCTTAAAAAAGAATTTTTGGAGCTTTTGTCTTTTAAGCCGACTGCATCTCAGCTAAAAACAATGGAGGATGTAGAAAAAGATTTTATTTCCGGAAGCCCAATGAATCGGCTCTTGGAGGGAGATGTAGGCTCTGGAAAAACAATGGTTGCGGCATATGCCGCGTTTTTGGCGGCCAAAAATGGAGCGCAGGCAACGTACATGGCGCCAACTGAAATTTTGTCTCGCCAGCATTTTGAAATTTTTTTTAAGCTTTTAGGGCAGTCAAACATAAAAGTGGGGCTTTTAACTTCCTCTATTTCTGAAAAATTTCCTTCAAAGATAAATAAAGATTTGCCAACGCATGTGTCAAAAAACCAACTATTAAAATGGGTAAAAGTTGGGGAAATTCAAGTGCTTTTGGGCACTCACTCTTTGATAGAAAAAAAAGTGGAGTTTAAAAACTTGGCTCTTGCGATGGTGGATGAACAGCACCGCTTTGGAGTGGACCAGCGCGCGCGACTACTCAAAAAAAATTCATTAATTCCTCACTTTCTTTCAATGTCGGCAACCCCAATACCGCGCACTCTTGCACTTTCAATTTATGCTGATTTGGATATTTCTCTTATTTCTGAGCTTCCTCCGGGAAGAGTGCCGATTGAAACAAAAATTGTGCCTCCAAAGGAGCGTGATATCGCCTACGCGTTTATCAGGCAAAGACTCGTAAATGGCGAGCAGGCTTTTGTAATATGTCCACGTATTGAAAAATCTGATAAAGAAACAATGTTGAAACTTGAAATGAAATCAGTAAAAGAGGAATACGAAAAGTTAAAAAAAAGCGTGTTCCCAGAGTTCGAAATTGGTATTATGCATGGAAAACTTTTGCCCAAGGAAAAAGAACAAACTATGAAAGATTTTAGAGACAAGAAACTCAAAATTTTAGTTTCAACTTCTGTGATTGAGGTAGGTGTAGACGTGCCCAATGCCACGGTAATGATGGTAGAGGGCGCGGAGCGTTTTGGGCTTGCGCAAATGCATCAGTTTCGCGGGAGAGTAGGCAGAAGCGAAAAACAATCATACTGTTTTATTTTCCCAGGTTCATATTCTGAAAATTCCCGTAGGCGGCTCAAGGCTTTGCGTGAAGCCAAAAGCGGCTTTGAGCTTGCCGAGTATGATCTTGAATTCCGCGGAGCAGGGGAGCTAACGGGTAAAAACCAGTGGGGGGTTTCGGATATCGGTATGGATGCTTTGCGCAACCTCAAAATGGTTGAAGCCGCCAGAGTGGAGGCGCGATCTATAATTGAAAACAGCTTACTTTCAGAATATCCGCTACTTGCCGAAAAAATCAAAACCCTCGAAAATTCCGAGATTCACCTTGAGTAAAAATTAACCCTTGGTGTATTCCTCTTTTCCTTCCGCACAGTCAGTATCGAATTCTCTGCAATCGCAAAGAAGTTCCTCACTTGGTTGTATGTCGCGCAGCGCAATCTCCATTCCTTCTGGGTCATCAGGGATATCCATTGAAATTACATTTGGATTACTAGAATGGTTAAAAAAACGCGCGTCGTCAAATAAAATAACATACTTTTTGTCTACAATGCTATGGTAACAGTAGTGTTGGATAAAATATTGGGCGTTTTGTGGCAACTTGGCGAGTTCTCTTTCTGTTAATTTAATATCTAATCCCGGAGAAAATTTCCAAATAGGTGTGTTTTTCGGAATAAACTCATCTGCAAAAAGGCCGATACCATGAATTTTGCTTGGACCAAGTTTTGTTTTTACTAAAAGCATCGCTTGTTTAACTTTATTTTAAATATGGTACTGTAACTTGTTTTTCATCTGTATTTATTGCTTTCCCGTTTTCGTAAACCACAAAATTTCTTTCCTCGAGTTCCTTAAAAAATTCTTCTGGAGGAACAATTGCTTCTGGGGCAAAGCTACCGCTTTGAGAAATTCGCCCATCTTTTATCATTTCCGCCATTATTACTGCGGGGAATCCTGTGTCTATGTTGCATCCCGAATCTTCCCAACCTTTAACTGGTGGTACAATACACTCCATTAAGATTCTTTTTTTCTTGCCGTTTTTTATTCCAACAATATCCACCCAAAGATTTTCTTGTTCTTTATATCCTTGTGGGGAATTTAATTTTTTAAACACCGGAGCCAAAAGGTCAAATGGAGCTATTTTTACACCCTCAATTTTTAATGGTTTGTCACTATGAAATCCCAAATCTATGAGGCTATGAATTTTTACTAGTGAGTGTTCTGGAAAACCCGCAAAAAATCTGATAGTTTTTAAGCCTTTGTTTTTGAAATATTTATAAAAAGTAAAAAGTTCTGGATGCTGCACCAAAAAACATTTTTGTTTTCCTATCGCACGGTAATTTCTTTCTCTTACTATTTCTAAGGGCTTTCTCTGGATCCATTGCCCATTTTCTACAAGTCTTGGATCGTAAGTAAACTCTTCCAAAATACTTTTCATTGAAAACGGCACTACAAATTTTTCCATATTGGAATCCCATGAAAAACCTACGTCTACGCTTTCCAATTTGTCAAATTTTTCTGAAGCATGTTTTAACATCACATTTCCTATACCGGGTACGGATCCACAACCAGTGATTGCTGTGCGGTTTATGTTTTTAAACTTTCTATCCATATTGAGTTGTTGGCGGGTTAGTTCAATCCATGATCCCAAATCAACGCAGTGCATATTTGTGGCAAGACATGCTTTGTAAACATTCAAATTCCAATACATGTCGGCGCAATTTATAACAATATCCGAACCAGATTTTTGCAAAAGTTTTGTAGTCTCTTCTACGTTTCTTAGGTCAATACGCTTAAAAACGGTTTTACGATTTTTAAATTCTCGCAACAGTTTGCGTATTTTTGTTTGATAGAGATCTGCGGTAAAGATGGAATATCCTTGTTTGAGCAAGTCTTTTGTTACTATAAGCCCTTGCATTCCATCGGCGCCCAAAATTACAAAGTCATATTTCATAAGTTATTTTTATTTATACTAAATATCCCCACGATTGTAATCTGTCGCTGTCTGTATGCCAGCGAAGACCGATATCTGTTCTATAAAATTTATTTTGCAGAATAATATTATCTATTCTGTTGTATGCCATTCTGCGTGCTTCGGCTACAGTGATGCCCGAACCAGTTACTACCAATGCATAACCAGAATCTCCAGCCAAGTGCCAATCTTCATTTATAAGTTTGACATCACCCAAGTGAATACCTTCCAAATTTTGTTTTTTAAAGATTATAGAAAGATCTCGGTAGATTTCAGAAGCTCCTTTATCGTTATATGGAAATGGAGGCACTGCAACTACAACGCCAACTTGAAATCCTTTTTTTGTACGAAGATCAAATTGTTCTCCTTTGGCTAGTTTTAACAGCCATTCTCCGGTTGGAGACAAAATACCGTCGAGGTGTATTGAGGTGGTGGGGTAGCCAAAACGCGCTGTAAATTCCAAAGGATAAACCGCAGTATTATTTGCTATACAGTTAATATCGATATACCCCACATAATTGCTTTTTGCCAATGGTTCTTTCATTTTTTCAAGCGTTGTTTTAAAAATTGGATTTGGATTGCTCCAGTACATTAAAGTACCCATTTCTGGTGTATGCGGTCCTATGTCTCCCGGAAAAAGTTTTTTATGTTCGAAATTGATATTTACAGGGTAAATAAAATCATTTCCGTTGAAAAAAGCTCCAATGCCAACTTCAACTCCAGAAACAAATTTTTGGAGTTGAAATTTTTTATATTTCTTGGACCAAGAATCTTTGTTATGAGTAAGAACTTCAATTAAATCACTGCCAGATTCATCGTGACCTACAAATAAAATTCCTTTTTGTTCGGAAAGTACATTGCCCGAAGGCTTAAACACATATCTGCCAGGATTTTTTTTTAAAAAATTAATTGCCTCTTCGTAATTAAAGAAGTTCCAGTGTGGGAGAATGGTCATGCCCATTCTTGCCATTTCTTGCTGGCCAAATTCGCGGTCTTCTTCCAGTTTATCGCTATATTCTGTGGGACCTATGACCAGTTTTCCCTCTTTTCTTAGTGAATCAGCAATTTTGCCAAAACCAGAGTCATCAAACACAATAACATCGGCCCAGCCTTTAAAGTCTTCCCAATGTTCAACTTTGTCGAAAAATCCATCATACACCTCTATATCATCCGGATCTTTATGCCAAAATTTTATTTCATGTCCTTCGTTTTTTATTTTCCACGCAAGGTCTCCGCTTAAACTTTCCCAAGATATGAAAAGAAATTTTATCGGTTTTTGATTTTCGTGATTTTTTTCTCCGTTCGCCATATTTAAAAAATTTTTTGAGAAATAATTAAAAATTTTCTCAACTACTTTATTATTCATCTTTATTTTAAAAAATACAATA
>JBBTVJ010000089.1:0-1257 GCA_038063295.1 Patescibacteria group bacterium
TTGGGTAATCTCACCTCGCAACTTTTAGTAAACATATACATGAACAAATTTGATCAATTTGCAAAACACAAACTCAAAGCAAAGTATTATATTCGCTACGCGGATGATTTTGTTTTGCTTTCAGACAACAGACAAAAGCTAGAAAACTTAATTCCAGAAATCAACGATTTTCTCAATAAACAATTAAAACTTACTTTGCATCCCAACAAGGTTTACATCAAAACAATGGCTTCCGGAGTTGATTTTCTAGGTTGGGTTCATTTTCCGGATCATAGGGTTTTAAGAACTACGACAAAACGAAGATTATTAAAAAATGTACAAAAAAGCGATGCAAGTGAAAATACTATTCAATCGTATCTTGGTTTATTGGGACATGGGAATACTTTTAAGTTAAAGCAAGCGGTGATACTATATTTAAATGGAAAATAAGCTGGAAAAAGTGGTGAGTTTGTGCAAGAGGAGGGGATTTGTGTTTGCGGGGTCTGAGATTTACGGAGGGCTTTCGGGAGTGTGGGACTATGGACCATTGGGCACGAGACTTAAAGAAAATATTAAACGCGAGTGGTGGAAGCACATGTTACGCGAAGATCATATATATCCGCTGGACAGTGCGATTTTAATGAACGAAAAAGTTTTTGCATCCTCTGGCCACTTGGAGCATTTTTCCGATCCACTGGTTGAATGCAAAAAATGCAAAAGAAGATTTCGGCAAGATGATCTTGTCCGAAGCTCGGTTTCAGATGAAGAGAAACCAAGTTTCTCAAAATGCCCACAGTGCGGAGGAGAATTAACCCAGGGCCGGCAGTTTAATTTAATGTTTTCCGCGGGCGAGGCGTACTTGCGCCCAGAAACCGCGCAAGGAATTTTTACGAATTTTAAGAATATTTTGGATGTGTTTCATCCAACACTTCCTTTTGGAATTGCTCAGATTGGCAAGGCTTTCAGAAACGAAATTGCCCCCGAAAACTTTCTTTTTCGCGCAAGGGAGTTTGATCAGTTAGAACTTGAATATTTCGGTCACCCGGAAAAGCAAAAGCAATATTTTGAGGACATTAAAAAAATGAGAATAGACTGGTTTTTAAATTTGGGAATTAAAAAAGAAAATATTAGGTTTCGAGATTACCAAAAAGAAGAACTTGCACACTACTCGCAAGCAACCACTGACATTGAATACAAATTCGGCCTAAACGAAAGCGGCTTTTCTGAACTAGAGGGCATTGCTATGGTGAATAAATGAGGACTTCTACCTTTGAGAGA
>JBBTVJ010000090.1:0-1321 GCA_038063295.1 Patescibacteria group bacterium
ACTACGAAGAAGTGCCAGCCAGCGTGGCAGAGCTTATAAAAGAAGGAAAAAAATAAAATGGAAGAAGAAAAAATAGTTTCAAAAGAGCTTATTGAAGAAGATTTAGATGCAGATGAAAAACTAGAACTTGACGACCTACCGGTATAATTGGCGTCGTTGACGCCGCTTTTTCTTTGGACTAATATTTGATTATGAAAGTTATTGTTGATTTTTTAACAGATTCGGCAAAAATTGTTTTTGGTTCTGCGATTATAGGATTTTTTATTCCCGGAATTTCAGGAGCAATAACTATTCAAGCTTTTGTTGGAGGAGTTTTTACAACTATTGTTTTTTTAACAACTGCATCGTTATTGGATAAAAGAGTTTCTAATCACATATGAATATCATTATTTTTTATATAGGCGCTGTTGTTCTGGCATTAATTTTGCTTTTAATAGGTATTAAAATGAGCAATAAAAGCTTATGAACACAGACACAATTCTCTATATCGTTTTTTTTGTTTTAGTCGCTTTAACGCTGGGACTAGCATATTATTTTGGAAAAAAGTAAATTTCTCTTGACGACCTCCCGATGTAGGTGATAGTCTGGACTTAGATTGTACACCTTTTGTTGGGAGGCGCATGCGAGCTTTATCTAGTATAATTCTTTGTTTAGCACTGAATTGTGCTGCAGCTGAGAACGAGACGGCCTTTGAAATGACTGACGGTTACTTTTATGTTTCTGGCAAACAGCCGATTCATTTAGTTCACGCGCTTGAAGCATATGTTTTGAGTCGCGGAGACGATGTTAGTCTTTTTATTGGTTTTAAATCCAAAGATGGTTTTACAAATCCCTGCTCAAGTCGAGAAGAGGAAAGTTGTAAGATTTATACACAGTTTTTAGAAAAGGATACCGAGGGTAATGAAATAATTTTTTCTTCGACTCATTTCAATATTAATTTTGGCGAAAGAGTAAGTATTAGTACAGGCGATAAAGTTCCCAGAACCATTTCCGGAGAGAAAGCAATATTCCGTGTCACAATAACCAAGAAAAACGCAGAGTATTTTAGACTGGATATTCCTCTAGTGGTTTGGTAATTTTCAGCGGCGTCAATTGACGCCGCTTTCTGATTTGATACAATACCAGCATGCCTAGTCTAGAGCTACAAAAATCATTAAATCCAAAAGGTATGCGAGATCTTGAACGTGCTTTTGGAGAGTTGCGAGAAGAGTTTGAGGAACACAATCGATATACCAAATCTTTTTTAGCCACCAGAAAAGA
This sequence comes from Patescibacteria group bacterium, assembly GCA_038063295.1. Taxonomy (GTDB): domain Bacteria; phylum Patescibacteriota; class Minisyncoccia; order UBA11713; family 2-01-FULL-45-33; genus DATDXD01. Next base: position 1,261 of record JBBTVJ010000090.1, read on the forward strand.
AAAAAGCATTTCTCTTAAGCAACTAGCAAAAAAACACGGATTGAAGTTTTAGATTTCTAGA
>JBBTVJ010000091.1:0-3907 GCA_038063295.1 Patescibacteria group bacterium
CTGCGATTTCAATTCTTTTTTTAACTTCCTCGAGCTCGTCTTTAAAGTTTTCAATAGCATTTTTTTTGGCTTTATCGCTTTCGCCTTTTTTTTGAGCCACTTCTTTTGCCTCAAGAAGTTTTTCAGCCGCATATTGAAGTTTGAGTTCCGCTTTTTCCGCAGGATCACGAGTAAGCAAAGAGCCCACTCCTCTGCGAATGCCTTTTATAAAATAAAATGGACTTGTGGGAAGTATCCCTACGTCCGAGAGACCAAAATCTTCGGGTTTAAAATCTTCATCGAGCTCTAGTTTCTTTCCCACATCAACTTCATCCTGGGCTTCCTGCGCCGCTGCAATAGATAGCGCCTGAAGATAGTTAGAATCTGTTTCTCTGAATTGAAAGATCCCGGCATTGGCTTTAAATACAAAAAACAAAGCAAGCGCCGCCAGTAATAAAGGAGAGAAATATTTAATTTTCATATAATCTCATTATAAACCTGATGAAATTTTAAAAAATGGCTAGTTATCCACATGTCTATAGAAAATTTTTCTGACAAAGAATTTTAAAATACGATACGCAATATAAATACCCAAAAGATAAACTATAACCTTGTATTCAAGAGAAAAAATTAAAGCAGATAATGCAAGAAGATAAAAACGCAGAAAATCTTTGTTTTCTTCGGGCTCCGTATTTTTATACTCATTATTTTTTTTGCCTAAAAATTCAAAACTAAGTAGAGATTTTTCTTCGCCTAATTTTTTTTGCAGTTCTTCTTTTTGGGCTTCTGCTTTCTTTTTTTGTTCATATAAAAAATTATTTAATTTAGAAACGGATTGCCTGATGACGCTTGCTGCTTCTTGCGAATCTGGCAATTTGGCAAAAACATTTCCGCCGCTAGTTAGAGCAACTTGCGCTTTCGAATCAGCAGCATCAACCGATTGAGCTGACTTTTCTTCTTTTTTTTCTTCTTTTATTCTATCGTCTTTTGGGTCATTTTTGTCTCCTATGCCATCACCATCGCTATCTTTATCTACAAAAGTTTCCATTTCTCCTGTTTTTACATTCTCTAAAATCACAGCTTCTTCTACTCCTCCGGGTAAAGAAATTTTTGCGCTTGTAATATTTGCGTAAATTCTTTTTTCGCCTCCTTCGGCAGTCCAATCCATCCACAGCGCCTGAAAAGCGCCAGAAGTCAAAGCAAAGCTTGACTTGCCAATTGATTTTCCGTTGTTGAAAAATTCCACAACGCCTTTAAAATCGTACTTTGAGCCATTGAACACGGCTGTATAGATTCTTATTTTATCCCCCTCAAAAAACGGATCTTTTGAAAACCAGATATTGTCTTGGATAAAACCGATGTTTTTTAAAGTCTTTGCAGCAGCCGCGTTTGACGCGGTCTGCGCGTAAATTGGAGAAAAAATTAAAAATGTAAATATCAAAATTAAAAATAACAGTGCAAATTTTTTTATGATTTTGAATTTTGATTTGTGGTTCAACGTGTTCACCATATATAATCTAAGTATAGATTATGATGTCTATTTTTAAAAAGATGCGCCGGAGCATCGAAGAAAAAATAATCGGACCCCAAAAGCCCGGTCTTTATATCGCTATACTATTCCCTATAACATTTTCGTTTCTTTTAACATTTGCCGGCTCAAGAGTAGTAAGCCATTTTTGGCCTAATATTTTTTTACAGCCTTCCCCGGGACTCCATGTGCACCATTTTACCTACGGATTTTTTATACTTGCGGCAACCGGGTATTTGGCTTTAATACACCGCGGCCCAAAAGCCAACTACCGAATAGCCTGGCTTTTTGGTATGGGTTTGGGTCTTGCCATGGATGAGCTTGGAATGTGGCTTAAATTTAAAGACGACGACATAACGCGCTGGAATTATGACGGGCTTACAGTGGTTGTATTATCATTTATACTTATAATAGTAGCAAAGCCGGGAATTAAATTTTTCAAAAACTACCTCTGGCCGTTTGGTAAATAATTTGGTATTTTAAAATAACTGTGGTGCAAGAAATTTATCTATACGCATTCGCAAGCGTTTTTGCAGTAAGCGCCATATCTTTTTCTGGACTTTTGGTATTGTCACTGAAAGAACGCATTTTAAGAAAATATGTTTTTGTGCTAGTGAGCCTTGCTGTTGGAGCATTGTTGGGAGATGCGTTTATTCATTTAATTCCAGAGTCTTTTGAAGAGCTGGACCAGAATTTTGCAGGAATACTGGTGATAACCGGCATTCTTATATTTTTCAGCATTGAAAAATTCTTGCACTGGCATCATCACGAAGACGATGAAGCTAAAAGTCACCATACAGGAAAAATGATTCTTGTATCTGATGGGTTACACAACTTTATTGATGGAGCAATTATTACCGCAAGTTATTTTGTGAGCATTGAGGTGGGAATAGCCACTACTCTTGCTATAATTCTTCATGAAATTCCTCAAGAAGTTGGAGACTTTGGAATTCTTCTGCATTCGGGTTACACCGCAAAAAAAGCGCTTTTTTTTAATTTTGTTTCCGCGCTTCTTGCGGTATTTGGCGCAATCGTAGCATTGATAATTCACGAGGCAGTAAAGGAATTCATCATTTGGATAATTCCGATCGCCGCCGGAGGATTTATTTATATCGCCGGCTCCGACCTTGTGCCGGAGCTTCATAAAACAAAAAACTTAAAAGCATCAATCGCTCAATTTTTGGCAATCATACTAGGAGTAACGACAATGATTCTGCTTTTGTTTGCAGAATAGTTTTTGAAAAATGAAAAAAGCCGCCAGTTTTGCTGGGGGCCTTTCATTTCTTTTTTTAGTTATAAGCACTTTATTTCCATGAAAAAAGTTTAAAGAATCCATTACTAATTAAAACTCGTAAATGCAAAATAAAGAGCCAGAAGCTAACAACAAACACCAACCACGCCCCAAAAGCAATAAAACTTCCCCACCACACCAGCGCGGATAAAAGAAATATCGTGGTTGGGAAAAAGATAATCATAGATATAACCCAAGAACAATCCACTAATGTCGCGAACGCAACTAAAAAACTTTTTTCAAAACTCAAGTTCATCAAAAATCCATGATATTTTATCATAATCACATAGGCAATATCGAAACCCAAAAATAGTCCTGCTGCAAATAAATCCCAATCTTCCGCAATATGATTTGTAATGGTCCGTTGCACCAACCATGCAGAACCAACAGTTCGCACAATAATTCCCAATACCCAAAAAGCTTGCACTAATATTGGATAATGTTTTTCGACAACTTCTCCTTGTTGTATGCTTTGCTGTTTTGTGTATATCACAAAAACTTCCTTTTGTGGTATATCAATTCTAAAACCAAAATAGCACTATAGGTGCTATTTTGTCAAATCTAGGGGTGGGAAAATGCGGCGTCCTACGAAGCTTTAGCAAAATAAGGGGAGCTTATTCGAACCGCTTTTGTGTAAAAAAATCCCCCACCATTTTTGGCAAGGGATAGACATAACACTTAACATTGCAATTTTATGCTGTATTGATTTGTAATTCCAGTAAATACGTTTCAAGAAATTCTTTTTGCGACTGAGCCCATTTAATTTCTCTTGCAATACATTTTTCAATTTCTTCTGTGTTTGGTACGAATACACCACTTTTTCCTTTTTTTATTTCTTCAAGAGAACATTGAACCAATTGCCCTCTTTTTATACCTCCAATACCAAAATCTTCCCCGAAGACCGTAAAAGAAACATGGTCACCGTTTATAGATCTTAATTTTGCAGGACAAGAAATACCACCCTCTCCATTAAATGCTGTATCAAAATCAAGCCACAGCCATTTATTAGTTTGAAGATCCTCCGTTGTTGCAAGTTGTCTTTTGGACATGTTTTTTCTCCTACTATTTTAAGCATAGCTGCTATTTAAAATCCAAAATCAAAATAGCAC
>JBBTVJ010000092.1:0-2945 GCA_038063295.1 Patescibacteria group bacterium
GACAAAGAGAAAAAATAGAAGAACAGGCGAAGTAATTAGGGATAATAAATACAGAACTTGCCACCGACAATGAACGGATGAGTAAAGTTAATGAAACTCTTTATGAACACAGCGCCGAACTCGCCGTAAGAAATAAAACTTTTTCTCTCATGGGCAAGCTCTATGAGATCAGTATTTTGGCTCTTAATCCCAAAGAGCTGGTCCAAAAAATTACAAACACGATACGAAGCGGTCTTGAATTTGAGCTTGTCGGTGTTCTTATCTTTGACCAGGCCAAGGATTCTCTTTCGCCGTTGGCTTTTTCATTGTCTGAACGATTGGACAAAGCCCAAACCGTCAACCGAGTTTTTCTTGATGCTTTCGATATTCCCAATGTCTCAAGCGAAAATTTTTTTGGCAAAGTCGTTGAAAATAAAACGATGGGCTATACCGAAAAAATAACCGACATTTGGAATGCTGTATTTTCGGGTGAAGACCTCAAAAAAATCCAGCAGGACGCGCATATCCAATCATCTCTGGTCTATCCCCTTATCGCTGAAAATCATATAATTGCCGTTTTGGTTATAGGTTTGAACAGGAGATATTCCGAACTCATCCAATACGAAAAAGAATCTATTCACAGTTTTGTGAATATTATCGCCATTTCTCTGGAAAATGCCCTCCTTTCAGAACAGTTAAAAATAACTAACAAACAGCTTGGAATTTCAAACGGAAAACTCCAAGAACTGGACAAACAAAAAACCGAATTCGTTTCTTTTGCTTCGCATCAACTTCGCAGTCCGCTTACGGCCATGAAAGGATACGCTTCTCTGATTTTAGAGGGTGATTATGGGCCGATTGCCGACGATTTGAAAAAGGCCGCTCAAATCATTTTTGATTCAACAAAAACTCTTGCGTCGGTGGTTGACGACTATTTAAACGTTTCCAGAATTGAACTCGGCCAGATGAAATATGACTTCTCAACCTTTGATTTAAAGGATTTAATTCAATCTGTTGTTGACGAGCTTAAACCGAATGTGGAAAAGGCCGGCTTGCAACTCGGTTTTGATTTCAAGCCGGGCGTTGACTATGGCATAAAGGCCGACAAAGAAAAAATAAAGCAGGTCATCGGCAATATCATTGACAACTCCATAAAATACACGCCAAAAGGAAGGATTGATATCGGTCTTGAAATCTCAAACGGCAAAATCCGGCTTTCAGTTAAAGACACAGGCATCGGTATTTCAAAGGATGTAATACCGAAACTGTTTTCTAAATTTAGCAGAGCCACAACGGCAAACAAGACCAACATGCGGGGGACTGGCCTGGGTCTATTTATCGCCAAAGAAATCGTAACAGCCCACAAAGGCAAAATTTGGGTGAACTCCGAAGGGGACGGGGAAGGGTCGGTGTTCATTGTTGAGATTCCCACCGATTAATATTCTCCCATAGATTTCTAATTGGACAATATGTATCTTGTAGCTAGAAATAAACGACACCCAAATCCCTCGGGTAGATAGTAATTGGAGTACCGTGTTGGCATGAATATGCAACACAAACAGGGAGTCTTTGAGGAAAAGGCTAGAGAATACTGGAAAGCCAGAAAAAAGCGTAAGGGCTTGATTTTGAGTTCTCTGGTCGAGGTAACCGGGATGCCAAAATTTCCTCACCACTACACATAAAACACGAGGGTGGAATCACAACCATGTGCTCCCACCTTTTTTCTTGCTAATATTTTAGTATGATAAATATTGTAAAAATAAATTTTTGCTTTCCTAAGGTTCTTGCCATGAATAAAATAGCATTTGTTGATGCGCTTATTCATGATGTCCAACTAGATAAAAAAACGGGATACGCTGGTTATCTTAAGAAAACGCATTTACATAAGTGTCTCTCAGGTTACTTCAATAGTAAAAATATAAATACATACAGACCATTATTAACTGATAACAAAAATAAAATTGAGAAAATTATTCAATTAGCTGCACAGAAATGCCTTGAGCAGTTGCCGTTATCCTCTCTTTCTGTATTTATTTTCCCTTGGCTTGGTGAAAAATACGATACAGTATTTGGAGGGGTAAACGGATTTGCTCCATACGCAATTACGGTTCATCTGTTTATTTCCTTAACAAAGTTTTCCCCTCGATCACTAAAAGAAACTCTCGCCCATGAGTTCAGTCACGCAGTATTTTTTTACTACCGCAAATCATCTTTGGAATTAACTCTTCTAGAAACTCTTGTATTTGAAGGTCTCGCTGAAAATTTTAGGGAAGAGGTTATGGGAGGAAAACCATCTCTATGGTCCACTACGATTAATAAAAAGCAATGCTTATTAGCACTTTTCTCATTAAAACAATCGCTACATTCAAGGGAATATGATTTATATCGCAATGTCTTTTTTGGGGGTAAAAAGTATAAACGATGGACTGGCTATTCAATTGGATACAAAATAATTAAGTCATTCCGCAAAGCCTACCCCAAAAAGTCATGGAAAGAAATTATGAAAATGAAACCCGAAACTATTTTTGCGATGTCACCTTTTACAAAAAAATAGGGGTGTAACGGGTATATTTCGTTACACCCCCATGACATGCAAGGTCACTTGCACTTGGTACACCTTCCAGACCCACAGCGATCACTCTTGCCTGCAAACTTGCTTGACTGACAAGTTTTCGGCTCAGTCGTGACCCTCCAAGAAAACTTCTTGGGGCTTTTCACCATTTCACCTCCTTTCTGTTTTGAGGGTACCGGTTTCCAAGAAACTCACTGCGAATTTCTTCTTGCCCCTAGAATATCACACGTTGCAAATCTACGCACTGGGTGTACTGGTCTAGTATACAGTTGACAATAGAAAAGGGTGAAAAGAAGTATGAGTACATTGGAAAAAGAGGCGGATAGTGATTGGCTCAAGGATATTAAAGAGCTAACCATTACCCGTATGACAAATCAAGCACAAACGGAGCTGA
>JBBTVJ010000093.1:0-3862 GCA_038063295.1 Patescibacteria group bacterium
AGAAGCGGGAATTGAAGGCAACTCGAGCGCTGCCGGGGGCAGATGAAGCGAGAGTGCCGGGCTTGGAAGGAAAATTTTTGCTTGCAAAAATTTGGGGGACAAGAGTTCCCGCCTCTCTTTTGATAACTTAAACCTTTTATGCTATTTTCAATCTATGAAAAAATATACTCTACGATTTAGGGCGGTAAATAAGGATATTTTTCTGGATATTAAATCTGGAAAGAAGGTTGTTGAGACAAGAGCCGCAACAAAAAAGTATAAGGATATCGCCGCAGGCGATACGATTGTTTTGGTGTGCGGTAAAGAGCAATTTGAAAAGAAAGTTAAAAAAGCAAAAATCTTTAAGAACATCAAAGCCCTAATTAAAGCGTATCCCATAAAGAAAATTATGCCCCACTTGTCTTCTGAAAAAGAATTGCAAGAAGCGTATTACAGCTACCCAGATTACAAGGAGAAAATTAGAAAAGATGGTTTGATTGCGTTGGAATTGAAAAATTGAAAATATTTACAAATAGCACCATTGGTGCTATTTTGTTTTTTAGATTTCAAAACTAGGAGTTTGTGTGCAAGGAACTGTTGTCCAAATTTTTGTTACACCAAATAGAGGTGAACCTATGCGAGAGATTGCAATCGCCCACGCCACTGAACATCGTGGTCTTATGGAAGATAGATATTTTGGCGAGCAAGAAGAAGCCAGAAGAAGTGTCACCCTTATAGAGCAAGAAGTAATAGAAAAAACAAATTTTCTTTCAAAAAAAACAAGAAGAAACATAGTTGTTAAAAATTTTTCTCTTAACAGTTTAGTGGGAAAAGAATTTCTTGTGGGAAATGTGAAAATGCGAGGGGTTGAGTTGTGCGAACCCTGCAAACGCCCATCAAAACTTTCGGGAAAACCCGGATTCAAGGAAGCATTTTATAATTGTGGCGGTCTTCGTGCTGAAATACTGACAACTGGTGAAATCAGGAAGAGTGACGTAACGCAAGATGGTGAAGAGATGATAAACCGTATTAACGCTTATCAAAGAAATGAAATGTTTCATCCGCTAACTTGCCAAATAAAAAGCACACACGCCCTTTTGAAACCAATGGAAGAAAACGGCAAGGTAATTCTAATTTGCCCTACTTGTAATCATAAACAAACAAACTGGCCTTCTGTTGTTCTTTGGATATAAAAACAAAAGACCCTGCGAAACGCAGGGCTTTAATTTTTAAGTTAAATTTTACTTTTTACGAAACTTGTTTTTCTTGGCAAGATAATCAACTTCTTCTTTGCTGAATGGAAAAAGTTTTGTTTCATTACTGGTTACTTTGGCCCAAAAAGCAACCTCATCACCCTGTGCCCACATACTTACAATGCGATAAAGACCAGCAACTTTAAAATATCTTTTCTTAAAAATATCTGATTTCAAATCTTTTTGATTTAAAGTAAAAACTGGTGCAATCGGCTCGTTGTCCTTAAAGCCAATTTCTTCCATCAAGTCGGCAAATTTTTTAAAGTTCATTTGTCCCTCCAAGATGAAAATAAGGATTTGAATCGTTCAACTGTTTCTGAAATCAATCTTTCATCAAGTTCTGTGTCCATATCTCTCCAATTGCCTCGCTCCGGGCGACCAACCGCTTCAGCCACAACAATACGCAAATACTGCGGAGGGGCTTCGGGATTCCAGCACACATTCATTTTTGCGTCAGCTCCAAGCCAGAAAAGATATGGCTCTTTTCGTTTTTGATATAAACTTCTTAACTCTTGCCAAAAGTAAATTTGCTGTATTTCATTTTCAGGAAAATCTTTTTTAATTCTCTCAGTTAGATGGCAGATTTCTGGAACAAAATGGAGATGAGCGTGTTTTACGGTTTGTCCAGCTATGCCGTGTTCAAAAAGCGTGATTGGAGACAATTTGTATTCTCCTTGTATAGCAAGCTGCACTTCTTCAATTGCCGACACACATTGTTCCATTTGTTGCCGGTTCATATCGCCCAAACAGGAAATATGTTGTTTCGGGATAAGAAGCAAATATCCTCCATTACTGATTTGTCCAAATGTTGGGACTACCAAAAAATTATCATTTTCGCCAACGATTCGCTTTTCCAATTTCTTTCTGTAGCAAAAAACACAGTCGTTGTTCATAGATATACCGACACATTTTAAAATTCTAATACTAATAATTACATACAAATCAAACCTTGAAACCATTGACAAATCCGCCCCAAAAATGCTATATTGGTTTTGGAGTCTGCGGATTAAGATCGTAACAAGGCACGAGGGGCCCTAGCGGAAGCTGGGGCCTTTTTAACAAAATTTGAATTTTTTTTAAAATACGGCTATTATAATTTAATATTTGGGTCCGTGGTGTAGCCCGGTTAACACGTCCCCCTGTCACGGGGAAGATCGTGGGTTCAAATCCCATCGGACCCGCAGGAAAGAAAAACCTGTCAGGGTAGCTCAGTTGGTTAGAGCGTAGCACTCATAACGCTAAGGTCGCGGGTTCGATTCCCGCCCCTGACACACTTCGATGGGCTCAGTGCAAGCTAAATATACTGCAACTCTTTCAGGGCTTTTTCAAAGCGCGATAAAGCAAGAACTGCGCTTTCAGCGGTAAGCTTAAAGCCCGCTTCATGTGCAATGCGATTGCGTATTTTGTGCGCTTCCCACAAATCATCCAAAGATTCTATATCCCCTCTTTCTACTTGCTTTAGTTTTGCGCCTAAATTTTCTCCAGTGTAACCTGCAAGTCCCAAAATTTTATCCAGCATAGAATCGGCTTCAATGAGCGCAAACTTTCTTTCGTTTTCATCAAGCGATCTGCCTTTTTCTAAAATTTTCTGCCAATTTTCAAAAGCTTTTTTTTGCATTTCCGGAGACTTTGTTGCCGCTGCTAAAACAGAAGATGAAGAGATGCCTTTTATAGATTTCATGATTTGCCTAAATTTTACTACGCTATAAATAATAAAAAATCCAAAAACCAAAGATAGTAAAAAAGAAATTGGCTTCAAGATAGCAAGATAAATTCTGTAATCATAAGTAAAAAGCTCAAAAAAACTTTCAATAGAATATATATAAAAATCAAAAAGTGCCTGCATTTTTAAATTATAACATTTTTTCTATCACTTGGCCGACCTCGAATAATCTTTCTTCTTGAGCTGCTGGAGCCATGAGCTGAACGCCCACTGGCAGTTTTTTGCCGTTTTCGTAAACCCAATCAATCGGCAAGGAAAGCGCTGGAATTCCAGCAAGATTAGCGGGAGTTGTATAAATATCCGAAAGATACATGGAAACTGGGTCTTTTGTTTTTTCTCCAAATTTAAAAGGCATGGTTGGCGTAGTAGGAGTAAGCAAAATATCTACTTCTTTGAATACTTCGTTAAAATCTTTTTTTATTAAACTTCTTACTTTTTGTGCACGCGCGTAATATGCATCATAATACCCCGCAGACAACACGTACGTCCCCAAAATAACTCTCCTTGTTGGTTCCTTGCCCAAGCCGGCGCCCCTACTTTTTTCGTAAACTTCCAATAATTCTTCTGATTTTTTTTGTACTCCGTAGCGAATGCCATCATACCGCGCTAAATTAGACGAAGCTTCCGCGGGCATAATTATGTAATAGCATGCAAGAGAATATTTTGTATGAGGTAAAGAAGCGTACCGAATTTCATAATGTTTTTCGAGCCGTTTTATCATGTTGTCAATAGATTTTTTTATGCGTTCATCAAGCCCATCTTCGAAGTATTCTTTTGGAATACCAACCCGCTTCACGTTGTCCATAGTCCTTAGTCCGTAGTCCATAGTTGTGGAATCCATGTTGTCTTTTCATTTGATGGTGTCAAATAAAATTTTGCAATCCCCAACTGTTTTTGCAACCGGTCC
>JBBTVJ010000094.1:0-1005 GCA_038063295.1 Patescibacteria group bacterium
CGCAGACTATTTTATCAAATCGCCCTTCCAAATTTCATCAAATTCTTTTTCCGCAAAAGCTCTAAAAAATGAAAGAAAAACAACGTAATGCAAGGGCCACATAAGAAATAACATAACTGGCAAATCTAAAACTTTGATATTTCCAAGTGGCCAATTATTAGTATAGACCCAAAAACCATGCGAAATGTTTCCAGTTTCCATGATTATAGCTAAAACAAACGAGGCAGTCAAAATTGAGGCCAGAGGAGTGAAGTAGTGATGAAAAATACTCTTGAGTAAGGACGTTTTCTTCCCGAGATACTCAACATATTCAAAGACAAACCAAGTTCCCAAAAACATCATGACGATGTATAGAAAACTCGTCTTATAACTTATAAAATTACTCACATTAAAAATGTAGCCGCCGTAAGAAGTATAGTCGCGCAACATTAGAAATGCAAAAACAGGAACTATGACACCGCCCACAACTCCGAGTAATTTATAAAGTAGCGGCTCAAACCAATAATAATTACTGATAATTTTTCTGCCTCGCCGCCAATAATCGAAAGTGACTTTTATCACCAAGTAGCTCTCCGCAATCATCAGCCAGTTGAGACTAAATCCGAGCACAAATGCAAAAAAGTACGTGTAAACATTGAAATATGGATACACCAATAATTTACCAAGCCATTGAGCAATGCCCTCGAGGATAATACCCCCAACTATGGAGAGCAAAAAAAATCGCACGGCACTTTTCTTGCTCTTAGATATTTCGCGTAGAAGCGACTTCCTACAAATTTTTTGAGTGATACCATCTCCTATAAGCACGATCCCAAACATAAATAAAAACCAAAAAACCACCAGAGTTGCCCCAGTGACTAGCCGCTCTGGAAGAAACAACTGAAAATATGAGAGCAGAAAAAATACTATCCCTGCATAAAATGTTCGGTTCATAGCCTTTATAAGTTAAGAGAAAGCGGTTCAAACTGTGGTTGAATCAATCCATTTAATGGAGCAGCCCATCGA
>JBBTVJ010000095.1:0-6334 GCA_038063295.1 Patescibacteria group bacterium
AGCGGATCCACAATATTGCCAAGAGATTTAGACATTTTTTTGCCTTTTTGATCCAAAAGATGACCCATTGAAACTACATTTTTGTACGGAGTTTTTTTTCCAAGCAAAGTCGCCACCGCAAGCAAACTATAAAACCATCCTCGAGTTTGATCTATGGCTTCAACTATATAATCAGCCGGATACCCTGTAGTATTTGAAGCAAACGGCATTGACCCGGAATCGAACCATACATCAACAACTTCAGGAGCTCTCCTCATTAAGCCTCCGCATTTACAGTGAATAAAAATTTCATCAACATACGGCTTGTGCAAATCTATATTTCCATCAGCATCCACTGGAAGCGGCTGCCAAGAAATATCGTAAACCTTTCCTGTTTCCGGATATTTTCCTTCGCCGCCCAAAATCCATAAAGGATCGCCGTGGCTAATAACTAAAATGTTTTTTCCGGAATATTCCAAATCAATTTTTCCCAAAACGCGCTCCATTCTTTTTTTAACATCATCTTTGGTTTCTCCTTTAGTATTAATATCAATGAAGTCTTTTTGCGGAATAATTTTAACATCGCTAAATCTTTGCGCAACAATTTTTGCTGTATCCGTTGCACGTTCCAGTGTTGAAGGAAAAATCAGGTCAATTTTTTTGATCTTTTTTTTCAAATCTTCCGCTGCTTTTTCTACTTCTTTTTTTCCGACGTCAGTAAGTATGGATGTATATTTTGGAGTATCTTCCCACGGACCCGAAAGCCCGCGAACATTGTGGTCAGACTCTCCATGGCGCATAAAAATGAACTTATTTCTTGGAATAGATTTTTCTTTAAGCTCTTTTAGAGATCCGATTATTTCTAATTTTTCACACTCTCCGCACTTCCATACCGGCAGTGGTGTGCCCCAAAATCTCTCACGCGAAAATGCCCAATTTTTTTCTTCTTTGAGCCACTCGCCAAACCTGCCATGCTTTAAGTAATCCGGATGCCAATGTATATTTTCATTATTTTTTAAAAGATCTTTTCTTACGGAGTTCACATCCACCCACCAGGCTTTGCGTGCGTAATATAAAAGCGGGGTTTTGCACCTCCAACAGAATGGATAATCATGTTCATAGTCATTAACCGCCAACAATAAATTATTGGTTTTAAGATATTCAATAATTTTATTATCGGCTTCTCTTGATTTTACAAATACTCCAGTCAAACCAAACTCTTCCAAATCTTTAGTAAACCTTCCTTCTTCATCTACTGTATGATACTTCGGTAGCCCAACACTTTCTCCAAGTTTGTAATCATCTTCACCATACATTATCGCTGTATGCACTATGCCAGTTCCTTCTTTTGATGTCACAAAATCCGCCGCATAAATTTTGTAAGAATTTTTATTTTTTAGCGAAGAGATATCAAAAAGCGGTTTATATTCCAAATCAACCAAATCAGAACCTTTTACTTCTTTTAAAATTTGTGGGGTTGTTAAAAGATCAATTTTTGATTTTGCCAAAATAAAAATTTCGTTGCCTGCCAATGCTTCTACATAAATTTCTTTAGGGTTAATTGCCAAAGCAACGTTGCCTGGCAATGTCCACAAAGTTGTGGTCCAGGCAAGCAAATAGGTGTTTTCTTTGTTTTTGACTTTGAATTTTACAAAAACCGATTTATCAGTCACTTTTTGGTACCCCTGTGCAAGCTCGTGAGAAGAAATTGCAGTACCGCATCTGGCGCACCAGGGTAAAACCTTATAATCTTCGTACAATAATTTTTTCTTGTGAAATTCTTTTATTACCTCCCAAAGTTTTTCGATATAAGAATTTTCATAAGTAATATATGCGTTCGTCATGTCAATCCAAAAGCCCATTCTTTCGGTCAAATCTTCCCAAAGTTCTTTATACTTCCAAACGGATTCTTTGCATTTTTTGTTGAATGCGGCAACTCCGAAATTTACAATATCTTTTTTGCTTTTAAGCCCAAGTTCTTTTTCCACTTCCACTTCTACTGGCAATCCGTGAGTATCCCACCCAGCAGAGCGCGGCACAAAAAAGCCGCGCATGGTTTTGTAGCGCAAAATTATATCTTTAAAAGCCCGGGTTTCAACATGATGCACCCCGGGTTTTCCATTTGCAGTTGGTGGACCTTCAAAAAAAATAAATTTATTGCCGTTTTTGCGATTTTGAACGCTTTTCTCAAAAATTTTATTTTCTTTCCAGAAATTTAGTATCTTCTTTTCCTCTTCGGACATAGTCCGATTTTATCACATTTTTTCTGGAGATTCGATACCCAAAAGACCCAAAGAATATCTTAATGTATTTCTGGCAGCCTCATTTAATTTCAAACGGGCACGAGATAATTTTTTATTTTCCGTTAAAATTTTATGATTTTCGTAAAAAGAAGTGTAAATTTGAGCAAGTCCGTAAGTATAGTTAGTAAGACGATGAACAAAATAATCGTTTGCAATGTCTTCAATTGTTTCATAAAACTGCGTAATTTTTTTAATGAGAGTAAGTTCTTCTTTTTCTTTAAGTAAAGAAAAATCTGTACCCAAAATCCAGTTTCGTGAGGCTTTTGCCACCGAACACGCACGCGCGTGCGCGTATTGTACGTAAAAAACCGGATTTTTTTTAGAACGCTCTTTTGCTAAATCTAAATCAAAATCCATTTGCGTGTTTGGAGTTCTCTCTAAAAAAAACCACCGCGCGGCATCGAATCCCACCATTTCTATAAGTTCATCAAGAGTTACAAACTCTCCGGCGCGCTTGGACATCTTGACTTCCTGTCCCTTACTGATAAAACGCACAAGCTGCATCATAATGATTTTTAATCTTTCCTGATTCACTCCAAGTGCTTCAATCCCCTTTTTCATTCGCTCAACATATCCGTGATGGTCCGCACCCCAAATATTAATTGCTAGGTCAAATTTTCTATTTATAAATTTGTCGTAGTGATATGCTAAATCGGCAAGAAAATAAGTGTAGTTACCATTTGATTTTACAAGCACGTGATCGGCAAACCACAAAGCACCATCTTTTTCTTCCGCAATCCCTTTTTGTTTTAAAAGATCTAGGGTTTTATCAAGTTCTTTGTTTTTGTGAAGACTGCTTTCATAAAACCAAACATTAAATTTAATACCAGCCTTTAAAAGAGAGACTTCTATTTCCTTTCGTAAAATATCAGCCGCTGCTTTTCCTAAACGTTCAGCGACTTTATATATTAATAGTCTTTTGTCTCGAGCCAATTTATAAATGTAATCCCCTTTGTAGTGTCCTTCCTTTGGTTCTCCTCCACTACGAACGGTCCAAATACTTAAACCTAAACTTTTGATTTGATTTCCTGCATCATTTACATAATATTCGCGTGTAACATGGTGCCCTACTTCGCTTAAAATATTCGCCGAGGCATCGCCATAAAACCCGCCTCTACCGTTGGCCATTGTCAATGGCCCTGTAGGATTTGCTGAAACAAATTCCAAGTTTATTTTTTTTGGCTCAACTTTTACCCAATTTTTCACTCCAGGATTTTTTAAAACATTTTGAAGTGAAATACTTAGCGCGAAGGGCGCAATAAAAAAATTCAAAAAACCCGGACTGGCAATGTCTATACGCTCAATAAATTCCCTGCTCAATTTAGATTTCAGATACTCCGCTGTTTCTAGAGGATTTTTACCCTCCTTTTTTGCAAGCGCCAGCGCTACATTTGAAGCATAATCTCCACGCTCCGGAATTTCCGACACTTCAACGGAAAAACTTGTTCCGGTAGGCACCAGTTTCTGAATTTCATCGTAAATTTTTCTGCGAAACATGTTTTAACTTTAGCGCAAAAACCGTATTTTGTTTAGCTCTTCCCAGGGCAAAGAGACGTCTGTTCTTCCGAAATGACCGTAAGAAGCGGTTTTAAAATATATCGGGCGTAGTAAATTTAAATCTTTTACGATAGCAGCGGGGCGGAAATCAAAAACTTTTTCAATAAGTTTCGTAATTTCATTATCAGAAATTTTCCCAGTGCCAAACGTATTCACGTTAAAAGCAAGTGGGCGCGCAAGCCCAATTGCATAAGCTACTTTCACCTCTGCTTTTTTTGCAAGCCCCGAAGCTACAATGTTTTTTGCAACATGCCGCATGGCGTATGCCGCTGACCTATCTACTTTGCTTGGATCTTTCCCGGAAAAAGCTCCTCCTCCATGTTTGGCTAAACCCTCATAAGTATCTACAATGATTTTCCTGCCAGTTAGCCCGGTATCAGCTGCAGGACCGCCGCGAACAAACCTTCCGGTAGGATTTACAAAAATTTTTGTTTTTTTGTCCATAAGTTTTTGAGGAACTATTGGAATTATTACTTTTTTTATCAAAGTATTTTTGAGTTTTGATTGCAAAACATCAGGAGAGTGTTGAGAAGAAATTAAAATATTTTCAATTCTTTTTGGAATACCGTCATGGTATTCAACTGTTACTTGAGTTTTACCGTCAGGACCCAAAAATGGAACAGTTTTCCTTTTTCTTACATCTGCCAGCTTTTTTGACAAAGCATGCGCAAGGTAAATCGGCAAAGGCATAAAAGCTTTAGTTTCATCACACGCAAAACCGTACGTACATCATGCCCTGATCCCCCGCACCTTGATCCAACGGATTTTTGCGCAAAACACCTTGCGCTATATCCGGAGACTGTTCGTTTATCAGTATCGAAATTTTTACTGTTTTATAATCCAATCCTTTTTCTTCGCTATCGTAGCCAATACCTTTTATAACCTTGCGAGCTAAATTTTCTATGTTAACTTTACCTTTGGAGCTTATTTCTCCTCCTATTATTAAATTATTGCCGCAAGCAAACGCCTCGCACGCTACACGCGAGCGCGGGTCTTGCACCAGATAGGCATCAAGCACAGCATCGCTTATTTGATCACAAAGTTTATCCGGATGACCCTCGGTCACAGACTCGGAAGCTAAATATTCGATCTTCATATATACAAATGTAACACAAGCAAGATACATCAAAGTTTTTATTTGTTTATGTTAATATTCAACCATGATAACTTTAGCAGAAAACAGAAAAGCGCGGTTTGATTTTGAACTTTTGGAAACCTTTGAAGCCGGTATTGAACTTTGGGGCTTTGAAGTAAAAGCCGTAAAAAACCACAAAATAAATCTTGAGGGCTCTTATGTTTTTCCGCGATACGGAGAGTTTTTTTTGGTGGGCGCTACAATTGCTCCATATCAGCCCAAAAATACGCCGAAAGACTATGAGCCAATGCGGGAAAGAAAATTACTTTTGCATAAAAGTGAAATGGATTATTTTTTAGGGAAAATTTCCCAAAAAGGTCTTACAATACTGCCGGTGCGCGTATATTCTAAAAAAGGCAGAATAAAACTCGAAATCGCATTAGCGCGCAAATTTAAAAAGCACGATAAGCGCGAAATAATTAAGGAGCGAGAATCCAAACGCAAAATTGAGCATACTTTAAAAGAAATTTAAAAAAACCAATGTTTTACTTGCAAATAATCAGTTTTTTGGTATAATATAATAATGGGAGTGAATTGGATTCGAGGAGGAAAAATTGATTATGCATTCAGGCGGAGCATGTAAAGTAATCTCCTTAAACTTTCTTTACAAATCAATAAGTGCAAACTTATTTTCTAAGGTAGCATCCGCTTTCCGCGGATTTACACCTTCCTACGCATTAGTGTAGGACATCTGCCCTTGATGCTCGCTGGAGGAGCGCAGGTGTTATAAGCGAGCCCATTGTCTATGGTTTAGACAAAAAAACAAATTTTCTAAGCCTGTCAACCGCTTTTTATGCTTTCTTCCCACGCGAGTTCGACTCTCGCCACTTCCACTGCTTCGCTCTCACTGCGTTCGAGCTACGCAGTGCGGGCACAAAAATAAAATTTTTGCTATATTTCCATAGTATGAAAATGCTTGCGATAGAAACTTCGTGCGATGAAACCGCAATTGCTGTTTTGGATAATTTAGATGTTTTATCTAATGTCGTTTTGTCGCAGATAAAAATACACAAACCCTTTGGAGGTGTAGTGCCGAATTTGGCAAAACGCGAACATCAAAAAAACTTGCCGATTGTTTTGCGCAAAGCTTTAAGTAAAGCCAAAATTTCAATGCAGAAAATCAATGCAATTGCGGTAACTTGCGGCCCCGGACTTGAGCCAGCGCTGTGGATGGGAATAAATTTTGCAGAAGAACTTGCAAAAAAATGGAAAAAACCATTGATTCCAGTCAATCATCTGGAAGGTCATATTTACGCAAGCTGGCTTAATCTCACCCCCCACACCCCGAAATTTCCACTCTTAGCTCTAATTGTTTCCGGGGGACACACTGAGCTTATTTTAATGAAAAAACATTTGAACT
>JBBTVJ010000096.1:0-2017 GCA_038063295.1 Patescibacteria group bacterium
TTTAAGCCCCCGAATTCGTTTGGATGCGTATGCAGAATTTTAAAGCCCCAATTTCGGGATTGCGCAAATTTTTCATACATTGAAAACAAAATCGCCGCCCATTCCTCGGCATCATCTCCACCAGCGCCAGAGTAAATGTTCACAATTGCCTCCCCTTGATCATATTTGCCAGTAAACAAACTTAATCTTTCGAAGCTAGTAAATCTTTTTTCAATTTCCTCAAATTCGCTTGTTAAATCATGGCCAGCGCTAATTTGCGAAAGCTCCAAGAGGCCTGAGGAATCCTCAAGTAATTTTTCCCAAGATGAAATTTCCTCTTTGAGTTGGGAGATTTCGGTAGTTATTTTTTTTGCTTGCTCTGCATTGTCCCAAAAGCCGGCTTTCGTGATCTTCTGCTCCAGTTTAAGTAAATTTTCCTTTTTTTGACGCAAGTCAAAGACGGTCCGCCGCTTTGCGGACCCTGTCATTTAACTCTTCAATTTTTTGATTTACTGATTCTTTGGACATAAAATTATTATAGCACAATTTTAAGCCGGAGGCGAGATTCGAACTCGCGACCTCTGCTTTACGAAAGCATTGCTCTGCCAACTGAGCTACTCCGGCAAATATTAGAAATTGTATACTAAAAAATAAAAATCCGCCATGAGTTAGTCAAATGGCGAATCATAAAAAATTAATAGCAAAAATATATACGATTATATTAAAAAATAAATGAAGAAAAAGAGAGGAAAGAATGCTGCCGGTGGCAATACACAAAATTGAAAACAAAAACCCGGCTGGAGCCACGGCAAATGGATAATAAAAACTGTATCCGTGATGCATCAAAGAAAAAGCCGTAACTGTGCCCAAAAAAGCAAAAGTTCTTCCGAAGAATCGATTCAAAGAATAGTACAGCAACAATCTGTAAAACACTTCTTCTCTAAAAATAATAAAAAACTCGTTCATGAAATCCCCTTTGTTTGATATTGAGTTTGCTACGGTTTTAATGGACCAAGAAATTTTATGCCAAGAATCTGGAAAAACCAACATTACAGTTGCCGAAACAATACATGAAATCGCAAAAAGAAAATAAATCTTTTTATCAATTTTCGTAAGAGCTTTAAATGATCGCAAACGAAAACTAAAGGCGGTAAACAAAATGTCGCTCCTTGAAATAAACAAAATAGCGAATGTTATAACTAGCAAATTTGGCAAAAATAAATTTATAGTTTGCGGAAACCATTCTGGAATTTTAAAAAAATATTCAGACACATATTTCCATGAATATTGCAGAGAATAAAAAAATATAAATAAAGAAAAAAACAGTACTTCGAGCTTTTTCAACTCTTTGAATTTTTCAATGATCTTTGCATCTCCTGCCCACTGCCACATTGTTCGCCTCCTTTTTTAAGTCTTTTTTTAAAATAACATGGATTTTAAAAAACAAGAAGTCCCGATATTTATCGGGACTCAAGCATTTTCCAAGTTTCAAAATATTTCTTTATAAAATTTTCGGTTTCTTTGAGCAGCACTCTTTTTTGAATATAGGTATAAAAACCGAGACCTGCTTGCTTTCTTTCGCTTTCTTTCCAAAGAAGCAGTGTTCTTCCAATGCCGCCATTGTGCGCCGCAGCTACAAAAATTCCTCCCAAAAACCAATCGTCTTTAAATTTATCTTTTGCTCTTTGCGGCATTTGAGCAATATTCATGTCTGCCAAGCAAATTGCGGCTTTAATTGAATTTTTCATATCAGCCATGCCCTTTTCGTGATCAGTAACTAGGTTTACTTCGCGATACTTCCTCAAAACCAAATTATAAGTTGCGTTCCTTTTGCTGTTCATAAATTGCATAAGACCTCTTGCGCCGTCGTTACTCACAGAATAAGAAAAGGCTTCTTTGTCATTTCTTGCAATATGCGCCAAAAATTTTTTAACAGAGTACTCTGGATTTGCAAAAAATTCTCCGTCGTCCATTTGTTCTATCGCGCCAAGAGTTAAAAACATCCTGTCTGGAAAAACGTTACACAAAAACTTTTCAG
>JBBTVJ010000097.1:0-6681 GCA_038063295.1 Patescibacteria group bacterium
CGGGATAGGTGTGCCGGTTTATACCCGCCCAGAGATTTTTTCCGCCCGAGGCGGATCCGCCTTTGGCGGAAAATATAAAAAATATAGAGTACCCGAAGTCCTCCTTTCCGGCGACCACAAAAAAATAGAAGAGTGGAGAGAGAAGAATAAAAAATAAATTCCTATTGCAATATCTTAGAACATTAATTATTATATATGTTAGATTTTGGAGACGGAAATCAATGTTAAAAATGTATTTTCACCCCGATTTTGCTGTTAAAATGTTACAGTCCGGTGAATTTTACGAGAATGTGGTTAAAGAAATAAGAAGTGAATTCCCCGAAGTTTATATAAAAGCGAATTCCAGGTCAATAGAAATTGAAATAAAAAATGATTCAAATTACGACAACGTGATTGAAGCAATAGAACAAAGGTTTGATTGCAAATTAGATGATCCTGACGCATGGGTACCATAGTAAAAAATCGACGCTTTCTCTGGCGTCGATTTCTCTTTTTGCTATTTTTAGCATCTCTAATTCGCGCGAATAGGCGAATATGCACAGTCAGGTATTGATGTGATAGTGAAAAACATGAAATAATAGTTAAGTGATAGATTTAAAAAAATTTGAGCGAGTTTTGAAGGGTGCAGCAAATCGCAGACGACTCGCAATTTTAAAATTTTTAAACAGCGTAAAAGAAGCAAATGTATCTCAAGTCGCAGAAGTTATAAATCTATCTTTCAAGGCAACTTCAAAACATTTGGGGATATTAGCTGGTTTAGATATTTTAGAGAAAGAACAAAGAAGTTTAGAAATGTTTTATTGTTTGGCAAAAGAACAAAATTCGATCATAAAAAACATTATCAACAATCTTTCTACTAGCTCTAATTCGCGCGAATAGGCGAATACAATGGTATGGCAAAATTTGATTTTCCAAAAGGTTTTTATTGGGGTGCGGCCACTTCGGCGCATCAGGTAGAAGGAAAAAATAATAACGACTGGACGGAGTGGGAAAAAGAACATGCTAACCGCCTCGCGAACGAGGCTTCAAAGAAAAAATTTCCTGAACATATATTGAATCTTAACCCGTCACCGCTGGATCAAAATAATTATATCTCGGGAGAAGCTTGTGATCACTACAATCGCTTCCGCGAGGATTTTGATATAGCCAAATCCTTGGGTCACAACGCGCATCGGTTTTCTATTGAATGGTCTCGTATTGAACCCACAGAAGGACAATGGAATCAAAAAGAAATTCAGCACTATCAAGATGTAATAAATGCCTTACGCGAACGGGGGATTGAGCCATTTGTAACACTTTGGCATTGGACATTGCCTACTTGGGTTGCCAAGCAGGGCGGTTGGGAAAACAAAAAAACCATTGATGATTTTGTTCGCTACACTTACAAAGTAACCGCTTCGCTTCAAGGTGTTAAATATTGGATAACATTAAATGAGCCAGAAGTTTATACTGGCAAATCATATTTTACAGGCACTTGGCCACCGCAAAAAAAATCTTTAATTAAATTTTTTAAAGTTTTTTGCAATCTTATTGAGGCGCATAAAGAAGCTTATACAACCATTAGCAAAACCGGAGCTTTTTCAGGCATTTCTCAAAATAATTTTTATTTCAATTTATTTTTAAATAAAATAAGCGATTATCAAAATTTTATTGGGATCAACTATTATAAATACTGGAATCTGGGGCGCTTAAAAAGTGATATGAATTGGCCGATTTATCCAAAAGGAATTTTTCATGTTTTAAAAGACCTTAAAAAATACAAAAAACCAATTTATATTACCGAAAATGGACTCGCGGACGCAAAAGATGAAAAACGCTCCGATTTTATTCGCGAACATATAAAGTGGATAGCGCGCGCTATGAAGGAAGGTGCAAACGTGAGAGGATACTTACATTGGTCGCTTTTGGATAATTTTGAGTGGTCGGATGGTTTTTGGCCCAAATTCGGCCTTGTGGAAATGAATTACAACACAATGGAAAGAAAAATTCGGCAGTCAGCATATGAATACAAAAAAATTATAGAATCAAATTCAATTGAGATTTAATTATGGATTCCTGGCTTTATGTTGCCCTAGTTGCTCACTTTTTATACGCTTTAGTTTTTGTATTTGATAAATACATTCTTTCACGCCCAATAAAAAGTTCGCTTTCGTATGCATTTTATACAAGTTTTGCCGGAGGATTTATAGCAATAATAATTCCTTTTTATGATTTTAGAATTTTGGGTTTTGTTAATACTTTAATCGCTCTTGCTGCCGGCGCCGCATTTTCGTGGGCGCTGGTTTTATTTTATCGTACGCTTCAAATTTCAGAAGCGTCGCGTTCTGTGCCGTTTGTGGGAGCATTGGTGCCAATTGCCACTTTAATTTTTAGCTTTCCTTTGGGGCTTGAAAAACTTACTGGACAACATCTTTTGTCGTTCTTTTTTTTGGTAGCAGGAGGTTTTTTGATAGTTTTTGGCTATAAAAACGATCATTTTTGGCACAAATTTAATATGTTATATGCGATATCAGCGGCGTTTTTGTTTGGTTTTTCTTTTGCTCTTACAAAGTTAGTATTTAATTATACAAATTTTGTTTCTGGACTTATTTGGACTCGCTGGGGAGGGTTTTTGTTTGCACTGGTTTTGCTTTTAAATAAAAAATGGAGAGAAGATATTTTTGAGACCACACTTATATCAAATGAAAAAACTGCTGCTTGGTTTTTTTCAAGTAAATTATTAGGTGCTACAGCAGTGGTATTGCAGAATTACGCCATTTTTTTAGGGAGCGTTGTTTTGGTAAACGCTTTGCAGGCTACTCAATATCTTTTTTTATTGGTCCTTGCGGGTTTTTTGTCAGTAAAGCTTCCGAAAACTTTCAAAGAAAGCTTAGATAAAGCGGCAATAGCGCAAAAAGTAATTTCTATAATTATTATTGGAATTGGTCTTGCGGTTTTGGCAATTCCACAGGCAAAAGAAAAAAAATTGGATTATGGAATAACATTTAGTCAAAAATTTGCGCAGGAATTGTCAAATGACTGGAAGCGCGTATATTTGGATCTTTTAGACGATCTTGAAATACGTGAACTTCGACTAATTGCGTATTGGGACAAGGTAGAGCCACAAGAAAACAAGTTTGATTTTTCTGATTTAGACTGGCAAGTTGCGGAAGCAGAAAAGCGCGGGGCTAAAGTTATACTTGCTTTAGGAAGAAAAACGCCTAGGTGGCCAGAGTGCCACGATCCAAATTGGCTTAAAGACAATTTAGCTCGAGATAAAAAATCAAAAATTAAAAACCAAAACTATGAAAAAGTTTTGCTGAATTATATAAAAACTACCGTAGAGCATTACCGCAATAATGCGATTATTACTGCTTGGCAAGTAGAAAATGAGCCATTATTTCCTTTTGGCAACTGCGAGTG
Source organism: Patescibacteria group bacterium (assembly GCA_038063295.1). Lineage (GTDB taxonomy): Bacteria > Patescibacteriota > Minisyncoccia > UBA11713 > 2-01-FULL-45-33 > DATDXD01. The sequence continues at coordinate 3,403 of JBBTVJ010000097.1, forward strand.
GACAAGGGTTAAGATTTTAAATAAAGAAATTGACCTAGTAAAATCTTTAGATGATCGGCCCATCATTCTTACCGATGCAGGAGAATTGGGATTTGCCTGGCCGTACCTCGCCGCAAAATCTGATATTTTTGGAACAACACTTTATAGATATGTACACAACAGAGTTTTGGGAGATATTGAATATTCGCTGATTCCAACCTCATTTTTTAGAATTAAAGCATGGTGGGCAAAATCGGTATGGGGAAAAGAAATTTTGGTGAGCGAATTGCAGGCAGAGCCGTGGACACTACAACCCTTGTGGCAAGTAAAATTAGAAGATCAGTATAAAACCATGAATCCGGAAAAATTCCGGGAAGTTATTAAGTATGCTGAGCGCAGTAATTTTACCAAAGCCTATCTTTGGGGGGCAGAATGGTGGTGGTGGTTAAAAAATGAAAAAGGAAACGACATGATGTGGGAAGAAGTTAAAAGTGTTATCTCTAATTCGCGCGCCATGCCTGCCGGCAGGCAGGAATAGGCGAATATAAAATTTATGATTTTGGGCATTGATATTGGTGGATCAAAAATAAGAAGCATAGTATGGAACGGGAGAAAGGTTTCGAAATCCCATGAAATTCATACGCCTAAAAATTTAAAAGAGTTTACAAAAATAATTTCAGGGGTAATAAATAATTCCTTTCCCAAACAAATTGGCATTGGAATCGCCGGAGTTATAAAAAACAATAAAGTTATTTCTGCCACTAACATAAAATATTTAAAAAATTATAATTTTCCAAAAAATTATAAAATTGACAACGATGCTCGCTGTTTTGCCCGCGCTGAGTATAAACTTGGGGCTGGCAAGGGAGCTCAATCGGTTTTAGTATTTACTATTGGCACTGGAATCGGACGCGCTTATGGTAAAAACGGAAAAATTTTAAAAATTAAACGATTTGAAAAAGAAGAATCTTGGGAAAAAGAATATCAAAAAATCTATAAAACAAAAGCAATAGCAGAATTTTTGACCCTCAGGCTTTTTAAAATTATCAAAGCATATAAACCAGAGGTTGTAATATTGGGTGGGGGAGTGATAGAGAAGAAGGCGTATTTTAAAGCTATCAAACAAAAAATGTCCGAAGCTCGGTTTAGGACACTGGGGTTCACACTGCATCGCGCAAAATTAGGCAAATTTTCCGGCGCCATCGGGGCCGCGCTGCAAATGGATAAATGAAAAAACCCGAACTATTCGGGTCTTAATTTTTTTATTTTTCCAAGCGAAACGCATCAAATGCGGAAACTGCAGTATCTAACAAATCTTCTTTCAAGCAAAGTTCATCGCATAACATCATGTTTCGGTACCCAATATCGTAAAGCCAAGCAAGTTCGCAAAAATCGGCGCACGAAGGTATATCGCGATTTATCACCGAAAGAAGAGCTTTTTCTATCAATTTCTCCGTGTCTTGACCATTTAAAGAAATTGAGCGAAGTAATTTTATTGCTTCCTGTGCATTATGATTTTTTAAATCATTAACTACAGAAAGTAGAATTCTTGAACCAACACATGCTTCAGAATCTTTTTCAATAATAAATTTTAAGGCTTTTAAAATATGATGCGGCCAAGAAAGTTCGATATAAAGATCGCCACGAGCTGCTACCAAAATTAGGTTCTCTGTTTTTTTAAAATAGTTTGCCACAAAATCTAATCCGCGCTGGTTTTCGATTTTTAGCATTATAATAACGTTTTTTCCTATGAGTTCTTGAAATTCATCAATATCGTTTTGGCATTCTACATATGATAAAAAATATCGCGCAAAACCATGAGTTCGCACTTTTTCTATTTTTTCTTTCTCAATATCTGTAAACAATGGTCCGTCAATGCAAAAACTAGGGTGCAAAACATGAATTGATTCTCCAGGACTTACCATATATGCTGGACCTGCACGAAAAATCAAGCGCTGACCCCCTTCTTCTAATTTTTCCAATATCGCGCTATCAGCACCTGCTTTAAACAATACTCTAACAGGTGTTTTTACAGAAATGGGGTGGTTTAATTTTAAATCCAGATTGTTTTTATTATTATAATCAACCCATGTTATTCTAGGTTGTCGTCCTTTTGCATCGAAATACAAAGGTGTTTCTAAATTCAAATTTTTTATTTCCTTAAGTTCTTTTTCAAGTTCTGGATTACTTATCATAGCACTGTTAAGGCGTATTCCGGAAATCCTTTTATCGTTTGCAAATTTAATAAAATGCGGAAAACTTGGCCACAATGTCACCATAAGTGATAAGGGTTTAAATAGAGTAGCCTCCCGCTTTTTTATCGGGAGGCCGGCAATTAGTTTATCTAAGAAACCTTGGCTTTTCATTTTGTACCTCAATGTTTTCTGGTAAGCACAGATTTACCACTACCCAAAAGCGGCACCGAATTTTTGCCTTTTGGCAAATGATGAATGGTGTTAAGAGCAGTATAAACACTCTTGACCTGAGCAGGAGTTTGTCTGTCTTCAATTTCTGTTTTAAAATACCTAATCTTCCCGGCTTCTTTTGCTAAAATTCCAAAAATTACGTCAACAACGCGCCCAGGATCACTCAAAAGAGCAATGTGATCTTCACCAACCAATGCGACCCAGTCTTTATGAACCCTTTTTGTTGTTCCAGTTAATGCTCCATCTGTAAAGTGTTCTCCACCATATGGTTTTTGAACAAAGTATACAGAAAATTTTTCTTTCAATTCTTCAAAAACCTGCTTAGTTGTGATTTTTTCTTGCAGATTTACTTGAGCTATCTGTGCGGTTGTGGGATCAATAGAATCATACGGAGACTCATCTCCAATAAAAATAAGAACTGGTTTTATAGCATTTGGCATTTCAATATTTCGCGCATAATATAATGCCGCAAGCTCGTATGTTTCTTGGCCTGTTCCTCCGCCACAACCTTCAATAACCAATTCTTTTAATTTTTCTGCAAGTTCAGTGCCACTGGAAAATGGTCTTGCTTGCAAAGGATAATTTTCATTATTATGTGCATCTCCTATGGCACCCCAACTAATTTCAACATCTTCACCTAAATATTCAGTTTTTGCTTCGTGCTCTAGATATGGGAGTTTGGAAAAAATTGTTGCCGGCCAGTCACCCATCGATCCAGTTTCATCGGTAATAATTACCAAAGGATTAGAACTTTTTGTTGAAAGGTTTTTTGGAACCAAATCTTTAAGAGTTGTTCCTTTATCTACTGCTTTACTATAGCTTGAGGCTGCGTGGCTTTTATAACTTCTTCTGGCGCTATCAAAATCGTGCCCGG
>JBBTVJ010000098.1:0-5168 GCA_038063295.1 Patescibacteria group bacterium
TTGTGGAAGTGGGACACAGTTTTGCTTTCAAACAATTTGATCCTATGGTACGTTTTCGTTTTCAGCCCTTGGGAATAAAATTTCGTGGAGGATATAATTTTTATAAAGAACCTGTTTTTATTTCTACTCAAATAAGAGTTTTTGGCGATAATTGGAAAGAGCTTTTTTTTATAACCCAGCATGAATTTGGAGAACGTTCTTTAAATGATTTAATGCTGCGTTTTGATCTTGAAAAACCAAAAAAAAATGAAGAAGGCAGATTACAGCTAATTTTTGGTTACTCGCCAGGCTGGGATTTGCGCGCAAGTCCTAACGTCGGTTGGCATAAAGAAGGATTTTCTGCTAAGATGCGCTTTGTTTTTTGGGCTCAGTGAATTTTAACCCCGTCCCGATGTACATCGGAACGGGGTTTATAAATTATCAAAAAATATGTTAAAATTTTGGTATGTCATCTCAAATTGAAGAAGTAAAAAGCAGAACAGATGTCGCAGATTTGATAAGTTCATATTTTAAGCTTCAACGAGCCGGAGTGAATTTTAAAGCTCGGTGTCCCTTTCACAATGAAAAGTCAGCTTCTTTTTTTGTAAGCCCCGCACGCCAGATTTGGCACTGTTTTGGATGCCAAAAAGGAGGCGATGTTTTTAAATTTATAATGGAAATCGAAGGCTGCGAGTTTCGTGAGGCGTTAGAGAATTTAGCAAACCGCGCAGGAGTGGAATTAAAAAAAGAAGCTCCTGGGGTCAAAAACGAGCGAGAAAAAACGTTCGTGATTATGGAAGAAGCGGCAAAGTTTTTTGAGGAACACCTTGCAAACGAAGCTTTAGTGTATCTAAAAAACAGGGGACTCACCGAAGAAACTATAAAAGAGTTTAGGTTGGGATATGCCAAAGAAGAATGGAGGAGCTTGCTTCAGCACCTTGTCTTGAGGGGTTTTAAAGAAGTGGATATTGAAAAATGCGGCTTGGTAATTAAAAAAGAAGATGGAGGATATTACGACCGTTTTCGTGGCAGGATAATGTTTCCAATTTTTAATATAAGCGGAAAAGTTATAGCTTTTGGCGGACGTATATTGGAAGCTCCGATCGATGGTCGAGAGCCCTCGACGCGAAGCGTCGGGGCAAAATACGTTAATTCTCCAGAAACCATACTTTACCAAAAAAGTAAAGTGCTATACGGGCTTCATAAATCAAAAATTGAAATTTTGCGTCAAGATTCGTGTATAGTTGTTGAAGGGTATATGGATTTTTTGAGTGTTTACCAGGCTGGAACTAAAAATGTGGTTGCAACCTCTGGAACAGCTTTCGGTGAATATCAGCTTAGAATTTTACGTCGCATGACCGAAAAGATTGTAGCTGCTTTTGATATGGATGAGGCCGGTGAAAATGCAGCGCGCCGCGGCATTGAACTTGCCTTAAAAGAAGGCTTTGAAATCAGGATTTTAAAGTTTGGCGAAGAATTTAAAGATCCAGCCGATGTGCTCAAAAAAGACAATAATTTATGGCTAAAGTATTTACAACAATCGCGCCATATAGTACAATTCTATATTGACTCCGCTTTAAAAAAATATGCCTCAGCTTCATCAGAGCTTAGCCGGGAGGTACAAAAAAGCGTTTTACCGGCAGTTGCAAGTTTGTCTTCGGAACTTGAGGTTGCGCATTGGATAAGGGAATTAAGCTCGATTTTAAATATTAAGGAAGAAGCAATTTGGGATGCGCTTTCAAGAATTAAAAACCTCAAGCACGAAATTATAAATAATGATGAAAAAATTATAAATGCGCCAAAATCGCAAACCAGAAAAGAGCTTTTGGAAAATAGGGTGCTGGGAATGGCGGCAAAATACCCAGATTTTTTGAAAAAAACTATTCATTTGGAGCCAAATTTTTTTTCTGGAGACAAACAAACAGCTTTTGCCGAAATAAAAAACGGCTCATCTAGTTTTAAAGATTTTATATCGCGCTTGGTGCTTGAGTCCGAACTTTTTTTAGAAGGCATTGCAGACGCAGAGGCGGAATTCAAAAAATGCGTTCATGAACTTCAAAAAGAGCACACAAAAGAAAAAATGAATATTTTATCACAAAAAATAATTTTAGCGGAAAAAAATAATTCCGCAGAATTAGATCAACTTTTATTGGAATTTAAAAATTTATCAAATCAAATGCGGCATCTATGAAAAAAAATAAAACTAAAAAAATAAAACGCAAAAAATACAAAAAAGTTGTACGCAAGAGAATTATAAAAAAGATAAAAAAGCATAGATCGGCAAAAGTTGCAATTTCCAGCAAGCCCACGCGCGCAAAACTAAAGGAAGAATTTTCTGAAAGCAAAATGGAAGCTGTTTTAAAAAAAGGAAAAGAAAGAGGATTTATTACTTATTCTGAAATAATCAGCGCTTTTCCGCACATAGAACATAACATAGTATTTTTGGAAAATCTTTACAGCAGATTTGAGCAAGCCGGCGTGGATGTTTTGGAGTCAAAAGAACTTTTGGAACTTGAGGAAAAAAAGCCCGGGCTTCGCGGAAAAGGAGAAGATATTATTGTTTCTGATTCTGTACAAATGTATTTAAAAGAAATTGGCAAAATTTCTCTTTTAAAAGGCGAAGAAGAAAGGGAACTTGCAAAGCGCATTGAAGCCGGCGATGAAGATGCTAAAAACAAACTTGCGCAGGCAAACTTGCGTCTTGTGGTTTCCATTGCCAAAAAATATGTTGGCAGATCCCCCAACCTTACTCTTTTGGATTTGATTCAAGAGGGAACCCTGGGGCTTTTTCGGGCTGTTGAAAAATTTGATTGGAGAAGAGGATTTAAATTTTCAACTTATGCTACTTGGTGGATAAGGCAGGCAATAACTCGTGCTCTTGCCGATCAAGCTCGCACTATTAGAATTCCGGTACACATGGTGGAAACTATTTCTAAGTACCAGCAAGTGCGCCGTAGGCTGACGCAGGATTTGGGGAGAGACCCTTTGGCTGAAGAAATTGCTTCTGAAATGAATTTGGATGTAGAAAAAATCCATCACATTCAGCAAATTTCCCAGGAAACTGTATCACTGGAAGCTCCTGTTGGAGAAGACGATGAAGACTCTGTTTTAGGAGATTTTATTGAGGATGAAAAAATGCTAACTCCAGTGCAAGAAGCCTCAAGAAAACTCCTGCGCGACCACATAAAAGAAATAATGGTTGACTTGGCTCCTCGGGAGCAGAAAATTTTGCGGATGCGTTTTGGGTTGGATGATGGTATTACCCACACCCTTGAAGAAGTAGGCGTTGAATTTGGAGTAACTAGAGAACGCATACGCCAAATTGAAGCCAAGGCTTTGGAAAAAATCCGCCAGCATGAAAAATTAATAAAGTTGCAGGGATATTAAAACTATGCAAGATTTAAAAAAGAGTAAAGGAGATTAAACATGCGTATAATTAAGCCTCCGAAACTTAATATTGGGGATAGAGTAGGAATAATTTCTCCCTCACAGCCAATTACTAATCGCAAGCATTATAACCGCAGCATTAATACTTTAAAAAATTTGGGTTTTGAAGTTGTTTTGGGTAAGCATGTTTTTCGCTCGCATGGTTATGCTGCTGGTTTTCCAGAAGAGCGGGCCGAGGATCTTAATTCTATGTTTGCCGATCCCAAAATCAAAGCCATTTTTTGCAGTGCCGGGGGGTATGTATCTTTACACTTGCTGCCACTACTTAACTATTCTTTAATTAAAAAAAATCCTAAGGTATTTTCCGGTTTTTCTGATATCACCATTCTTTTAAATGCCATATTTAAAAATACAGGTCTTGTGACTTTTTATAATTTTTCTGTTGAGCGTTTTCACGAAAAAGCGAGTGATTTTACAATTAAATCTTTTCTGAATTTATTTATTTCAGAGACCCCTCGTCTTTCACTGCCGCAAAAAAGCCGGTGGCGGATCATAAAAAAGGGGGAAGCTCAGGGCAGACTCATAGGAGGTAATTTGGAAACATTTACCAATAATCTGATTTTAGACCAATATGCTGTAAATCCCGCAATAGACAAAGGAGACTACATTTTGTTTTTTGAAGAACACGGCACTGATATTGAATCTCTGGATAAAGCTTTGCATACGCTGTATCTAGCCAAGGTTTTTGATAATTTAAAAGGAGTTATTATTGGAAAAATTACGGATGTTGGATCTCGTAACGAAACTATAAAAAACATTAGATTCAGCAAAGACCTTGAATTTAAAAACAAACCCAGACCCAAAAATTTGACGTTAAACCAGTTCCTTTTAAATAAATTTGAAGAATTTGGAGTAAAAATTCCCGTGGTGGCCAATGTTGATTTTGGCTATGTGCGTGATCAAATTACCATGCCAATTGGCGCGAAGGTTTATATGAATTTAAATAAAAAAGAACCGATAATAAAACTTATTAATTCCCCGTTTCGATCAAATTAAATCCCCACAAAAGCATACGCTATATGGGGATTTTATATTTCTCTGTAAGGATTTTTAAGAAGTCCCAAACTTAGTTCTTTTTTTAAAGCTACCAAATGAGCTTCCCAAAATTTTATACCTTTTTTCATTTCTTTAAATTCAATTATTTCGTGAACAATCGTGCTTTCGAAATATTGTTTTGACATTTTTCTATTTTTTCGCAAATTTTTGCACTCACAATCTTTAGGGTGATGAGTTCCTATCCAAATTTCATTCATAGGAATAAACTCAAATACATATCCATGGCCGCCGTGGTTGAATATAACACTTAAATTGCTTCTAATCCAAGCTCCATCAACTTCGAATATTTTAAATTCCTCCTGCTGTCTTAAGAACTTTTTCCATTCTCCGGCAAGTACAAACTTTCTATCTTTTTTTGGGGCTCTTTGTTGAATTTTTGCTTCCAAAACTGCCCAAAATTTGTCTCGGGTGTCTTTTTTTGGATTTTTTTTCATGAATAGTTTCCCAAACAAACATCACCAAATAGCGTGATTTTATCTAGGTTATTTAGTGTTTCAGGAAGAATGATTTGTTTTTTTATTTCTTCCCAAAATTGAGAAAAAAGAAAATTATATATTTCCGCAGATTTTGCGTTATCTTCCCTGTCGTATTCCATAAGAAAACGTTCTTGATATTTTCGGCAAAGGTTTTTGGGAAGCTCAAATCCTGCATTAAAAAGATTCTCCAGGCGCCCTATTTGAAGCTTT
>JBBTVJ010000099.1:0-1550 GCA_038063295.1 Patescibacteria group bacterium
TCTAAAGAAAAAATTTTGGTCTCGGCTTCGGGAATTCTGCCGTAACGTATTTCAGCAACTTTAGAAAAATCTCCGGCACGCTCCGCAATTTCTGAATCTTGGCGCAGCAAATCCAGATCTTTTTTGAGTTGGCGTATAGAGTTGATTGTTTCTTTTTCGTTTTTCCAACGCAGTTCCAGCGATGAGCTTTTTTCCCGTAATTCCTCAATATTTTTAATTACAGATTTAAGTTTTAGTTTTGAATCAATGTCGTTTTCTTTTTTTAAAGCTTCTTTTTCAATTTCCAAGCGCATAATATCGCGCTTTAAGTTTTCAAGATCTGTTGGCTGACTATCCATCCTGAGTCGCAAAGAAGATGCTGATTCATCTATTAGGTCTATAGCTTTGTCGGGCAAGAATCTGTCTGTTATGTATCTAGCAGAAAGGTTTACCGCTGAAACTATTGCTCCATCGGTAATGTGAACTCCGTGGTGAAGTTCATATCTATTTTTTATTCCGCGGAGTATTGCAATAGTATCTTCTTGGGTCGGTTCCTCAACAAAAACCGGCTGGAATCTTCGCGTTAGAGCTGCGTCTTTTTCGATATATTTTTGATATTCTTTTATAGTGGTTGCTCCAATTACATGAAGTTCTCCTCGAGCAAGCGCCGGCTTTAGCATGTTTGAAGCATCAATTGCTCCTTCAGCGGCACCAGCGCCAACAATAGTATGAAGCTCATCAATAAATAAAAGAATTTTTCCTTGAGAGCGTTCAAGTTCTTTCATTACAGCTTTTAGTCGCTCCTCAAATTCTCCCCTATATTTTGTTCCAGCCACCAAAGAACCTAAATCCAATGATAATAGTTCCTTGTTTTTCAAAAATTCCGGCACATCTCCAGAAACAATGCGGCGGGCAAGCCCCTCTACTATAGCGGTTTTTCCAACCCCTGCTTCCCCTATCAGCACCGGGTTATTTTTAGTTCGGCGCGAAATAATTTGCATTATTCTTCTTATTTCTTCATCTCTTCCGATTACGGGATCTAATTTGTCTTCTTTTGCAAGATTAGTTAAATTTCGCGCGTATTTTGAAAGCGCTTGGTATTTATTTTCCGGCTCAATATCGGTTACCCTTTGGGATCCGCGTATGTCTGCCAAAGCGCGCATTATCATTTCTTTATTTAAAGAAAAGCGCGCAAGAAAATCTCTGGCGCGAGATGGCGCTTCCATCAAACCCATAAACAAATGTTCAGTTGATATAAAATCATCTTTTAAATAAGCTGCGGATTTGTGCCCTTCTTCTAAAACTCTGGCAAGTTCCGGGGTTAAATAAATTTGAGGCGAAGGAGAAAGAAGATTTGCGCGCAGTGTTGATTCAAGCTCGTTCATTATGGAGTCCATAAGATGCACTTGGTCAATTTCTAATTTATCTAAAAGTGAAGGTACTATACCGTCTTCCTGGAGCACCAAAGCCGCCAAAAGATGCATAGCATCAATTTGGTTGGCTCCCCTTTCTATAGCAAGCTCATGCGCTTTTTTTAGGGCTTCTTGGGCTTTTATTGTAAATTGTGAAAA
>JBBTVJ010000100.1:0-1231 GCA_038063295.1 Patescibacteria group bacterium
AAGTTCAAGTGTAAAATAACCTTTGTGTATCGCTGTTTTTTTCATTATTACCTTTACTGCTTTCTTTTGGTATTCTTAGCAAATTATGAGTGACTTGTCCAGACTTAAAAAGTTGTTTTTGTTTCTACGAATACATCCAGACCAAACGTTACAACAATTGCTTTTACTATTCCCCAAACCGCTACCATTAAAAAAAGTCCGATTATTCCGTAGGTAATTTTTTGGCGGGCGTCTTTTATTTTCTTTTCATCTCCCGCGGCGCGCATATATTCAATTACTCCCCATAAAAAAATTGCTGTAGCTAAAGGAAAAAGTATCCCGATGATTGTCCGGACTACGTCGTCCGCTTTTTTAAGCAAATCATAAATTGATTGCGCAAGTCCGTACATAATTAGCTAAAAAAATTCTGTAAAACATTTATAATACCCCTGGCGCCCAAAATAATTACAAGACCTAAAATGCCCCAAAGCATGTGGCGTTTGCCCTGGGTTCTTTTTTCTTCACTGGATGCTCCTGCAATAAACTCAACTACTGCCCACAAAAAAAACAAAGTGGCAAGCACTATCAAAAATCCTTCTATCGGATTTAATATTTTGGTTTTGAGGGTATTTATAATTTCCTCTCCGGACATGGATTAATTATAACATGCAATATTTGCAAAATACGCTATTTGACTTTTACCTTACTTAGGTGTATAATTAACAATAGAATAAATCTATTCTTTCCAAGGAGGAAACGATGAAAAATCTAACTGTTTTGGTGGTTTTTGCGGTTTTGTTTTTTGTGGCGTCTGCCGTGGCGCAAAGAGACATTTCGCCATATCCTTCGATTTTTGGGAGGCAGCATGGTGCGGCAACGGGTTCAACGGCTGGTGCGGCCGTTGAGCGCGAGGAAATCGACGAGGCGCTCGAGATCGCTTCAAAAGAATTCCTCCGAGTTTTCGTAGAGAAGGGGTTTATTGTAACCCCGGAGGAGGAAACCGCTCACCTCTTGGCTGAAGTGGAGACATTCAGCCAAGAAAGGCGCGGTGGTGGATACTATCGCTACTACCGCGATCCTGAGGCTGTTGTGTATCTCACGATTAGACATCGTGAGAATCATGCGATAGTCGCGGTTGGCCGCGGCAGAAGCTCTAGTGTCCGCCGGGCAGCCGAAAAAGCCGCGAATGATGCGGCAAAAAAGATTAAAAGGGTATGTCCCAAAAGGGAAGATTGGTCAATCTTTCTTCCCT
>JBBTVJ010000101.1:0-5724 GCA_038063295.1 Patescibacteria group bacterium
ATAATTTATTTAATTTTATTCTTAAAATCTTCGATTATTGCGCTGTCTTCCGGATTTATCCCAAAATTTTTGGCAATGTGGTAGGCAACCCAATCAGCAAGCGTTAGGGAGTTAAAAATTTTATATACGCGATGCGAATCCACGAATACATACGAATGACACGAATAACCTTTTTCTGTAAGTAGTTTTTGTGTAATTTCCATACGTTTTTGCACTTTTGGATGATCCTTGCTGTCTTTCAAAAAGATAAAATATGGATTTATCACACTACCGCATACACCTTCCGGAGTAGCCACAAAAGACAAGAAGCCCACCATTTCGTTATGATTTAATTCAGGAAAAACATTAAAAAAAGCTGGAATTTTAGCGCTTTCGTTGAATTTTATTTTCCACGCGTAAGCAATTGACTTATTTTTCCAAGAGGAATAAATAACAGGAATTTTTCCTTGAAGTTTTTCTGCGAGTTCCCTTCCGGGCACCTCGAATACATCAGGATTAAAATTTTTCCCAAACTCATGAATTTTTTTTATGTTTTCTTCACCCCCTATCGCTTTAAGCATGGCGAGTAAAGAATATCCCAAGGCCATGCGAGGCTGAATAGTAGAAACAGGAATTTGAATAAAAGGAATGTTTTTTTCTTTTGCCAAATCCAATAATTTTCCTCCTGCAGCTATTGCCACAATATTTAATCCCTCGCTTACTGCCTCTTTCAAAGAGTCCAGAGTTTCTTCGGTATTGCCGGAATACGAACTTAATATTACTAAATCATTTTTTGAAACAGTCGCAGGCAACCCATAAGTACGGTGAGCCAAAATATCCAGGTCGGGCCTTAGCATTTCCAAAAAACCAGATGCAATATTACTCCCGCCCATACCACAAACAATAATACGTTTAAACTCTTTTGCTTTGGCGTTGTTTAAAACCGGTTCCCACAAAAACTGCTGTTTTGTATTTTTAATAGACTCGAACATTTTTATTTTTGATAATGTTTACTAATATAAATAATTTCCGCCATACTATCTCTTACTCTAAAGATAGCACGGAATTTTACATCTATTCTAAAAGAGTAAAGCCCAACTGATTTGGGCTCTAATTTTTCTGTATTTAATCCTGGGTGTGCCGGATTGGATTCAAAAATAAATCTTTGTTTATTGAATTTCTTAAGTAGTCCGAAGCGAGTGAGTTGTTTTTTAACTTCCTTATTTAAGGGCTTTATCAGCATATATTAATGATTTTTGAAGATTTCGTAGAAAATTACTTTTATAGAGGCCTGTTTTTTTCATCTCGGAAATTATTTTGGATGGCTTGAGTTTCGGAGATTCCAAAAAGCCGATATTTCTTGCAACTAAAAATTTCGCCCAGTCGGCTGGACTTTTAAACCCTTCTTTGCGCGCCACCTCGCGCGCTCTTTGAAGTTCTTTTTGCGGGAGTTCAATAGAAAGCGTTGGCATATAAAAAATATAACAAAAAACTATATGTAAATCACTATTGACATTTTCTATGAATTTGATATAATAAAAGTCAGAAAGGAGAAACACTATGTCTATTTTGATTTGTTCTGCGCAATATGGTGGCTGCGGATATGTTGGAATGAACACAGAGTTTGCATCTTTTACGGAGTTTGCATCTGCTGATGAAAACATGGTGCTCTGCCCAAACTGTTCGGAAGACCACTGTTTTCAGCTAACAAATTCAAACTTTAAGGACCTTGTCGACGAAAATCCAAACAATCGTTGCAAGGCCAGAACACTGCTCGACATCGAGTGCGCCGAAGGGCGTCAGCTCGATATCAATTGATCTAAAGAGGGCGCGCGAAAGCGCGCCCCTTAAATTTTGTTCCAAACTGTCCCAAACCGGGTTTGGGTCAGCCAAACGTAAACGTAAATGCTTTAAGCCCCGGGGATTTGGGAATTATTTCCATAATATGCCAGTCATAGGAATTGTTTGTATCAACTAAATTATAAAGCCGCGATTCTTTGATAATAACTCTTGAAACTCCATTTACTACCTCAACATCCGCGCCTTTACTTGAATCATCTAAATATTTTCCATCTATTTTTATTTCAGCTTCTACTTCTTTATCAGCAGATAAAACCATATTGAGCTTGCTTGCTTTATAGTGTATCAAAATTTTTCCCTCCTCTCCTTTTTTGCCAATGTATTGCGAAGATTCCGGGTCCACCTTCCATGTTCCAGAAAAATAAAATTTATTTTTTTCCACCGTTTCTGGCGCTCTGAATGTAAATGGTTTTCCGGCTGGAACATTTTCATCCATATTGCCCACATTATTTATCCGCAAATATCCCAAGTAAATTTCCGGAGTTCCAATATTTGAAAAATCCGTATCGGCTGGAGGTTCCGTAACTTGCGCTAATTTATCCACCGTTAAAAGCCCCGCTTCAAGCAAAAGATTTTGTATAGCTTGTTCTGTTTCATCATACCTACCCTCCCCAAAATGCTGGTAGCGAATATTGCCTTTCGTATCAATCAAATAATGCGCCGGCCAGTATCTATTGGAAAAAGCATTCCAGGTTTTGTGGTCATTGTCCTGTGCTATTGGGTAAGTAAGTCCATATTTTGCAACCGCCGACTCCACGTTTTTTTTATCTTTTTCAAAAGCAAACTCTGGAGAGTGAATGCCCAGTAAAACAAAATTATTATCTTTATACTTTTCGTACCACCCTTCGACAAAGCTCAGGGTGCGGATGCAGTTTATACAGCTATAAGTCCAAAAATCAATCAACACCACCTTTCCTTTTAAACTTTCTAAAGTTAATGGTTCTGAATTTATCCAACTCGCTATCCCGCGTATTTCAGGGGCTTTACTTAAAATTGGCAACTTTTCGGAATTTATCATAATTTTTGGCGTTGATTCTTCTTTGTTATTAAAAAAATAGAAAACGCTTGCAGAAGCAATTATAACAAGAATTAATATTTTAATCTTTGTCATAAATAGTCCAAAAGCGATTCGTAGTATATAAAGTCAAAAAGTTTATAGGCATAAGTAAGCCACAAAGAAAACATATTGGTTATCAGCAAAATGCCCAAAAATATAAGAAATGCTCCTCCTATTATTGAAATTGGCTTTAAGTATTTAGTAATTTTTTCAATGCCGCGCGACGCACGATCAATACCAAGCGCGATAAGTAAAAATGGCATCGCGAGCCCAAAAGAAAATACCGAAAGCAAAAACGCGCCCCCAACTACGGTTGCCGACGAAGCAGCTAAAGTGAGAATTGTGCCTAAAACAGGACCCACGCAGGGTGTCCATCCAAAAGCAAATGTTGCACCGAATATAAATGAGCTTAGGGGATTCCCGGGACGAATTATTTTTGAAGCATTAAGAGTTTTTTGAGTACTCAAGAAAGAAAGCCGCAAAAATCCCAACATATAAAGCCCAAAAATGATTACAAATACTCCCCCGATACGCGAAAGCAAAATCCTATATTGCCCCAAAGCCTGCCCACCAAGCCCCAAAAGACTTCCTAAAATTACAAATACACTGCTAAACCCGATTACATAAAAGAGTCCGTTTAGAAAAACTCTCCCTCTGGCTTTTTTGGCTTTTTGGGGATCACCAAGATCCGTTGAAGATACTCCACTGATAAATCCCAAATATCCCGGTACCAGAGGCAAAGTGCAGGGAGCAAGAAAAGTTATGATGCCCGCAAAAAACGCCGGGATAATCAATGATAAATCCATCATTTCAATTTTATTTTACACCCAAAAGCTCTGAAAGTCGCCGTTTGTCAAAACCTACCACAATATCATCTCCCACAAAAATAACAGGAACCCCCATCTGCCCAGATTTGTTTATCATTTCATCTCTTGCTTGTATATCGGTTGTAACATCTTTTTCTTCGTAAGTTATATTATTCTGCTTAAAAAGCTCTTTTGCCATCCTGCAATATGCGCAAGTCGGTGTCGTAAATATTTTTATAGATTTTTGCATAAAATTGTTAAAAATGAATTAATAACTTATTAAGTTTATATTAAAAAATTTTATATAGCAATTAATATGCTATTATTCAGCCATGAAATCTAAAAAGTATTATTTTTTAGGCATTGGCGGCATAGCTATGGGCACTCTTGCTGGAATGTTAAAAGATAAAGGACATGTGGTGGCGGGATCAGACAAATCTGAAATTTATCCGCCTATGTCCGATATGTTAAAGCAACGAAAAATCAAGGTTTTTTCTCCATATAATAAGTTTCACCTGAAACAATTTAAGCCAGATATCGTGGTAGTTGGAAACACAATCAAGCGTGGAAATCCGGAACTAGAATATATAATTTCTAACGGACTAGTCTATCGGTCGTTGCCTGATGTCTTAAAGGAAGAAATTATTGAAAATGGCCCCTCGACTTCGCTCGGGGTAAACAAATTACCAATTGTTATAACTGGCACACACGGCAAAACAACAACCACCGCACTGATTGGATGGATCCTTGAATATGCTGGATTAGATCCGATTATATTTTGTGGAGGTTTCATACGAAACATCAATTCTAGTTTTAAACTAGGAAACGGAAAATATGTTGTTATTGAGGGCGACGAGTACACCACCGCATTTTGGGATAAAAATCCAAAATTCCTGCACTATCGCCCATACATTGGAATTGTAAATAACATAGACCATGATCATCTAGACGTTTATAAAAATATTAGTGAAACAAAACTTGCCTTCACGAGATTTGCGAATTTAATTCCTAATTCTGGATTATTAATAATAAACGCTGAAAATAAGCACGCTATAGATGTTTCAGATGAAACATCGGCTAATAAAAAATATTATGGTTCGAAACATGGAGATCTTAATGTAAAGAATATCTCGTTTGGACAAGATGGAACGTCGTTTGATGTGTTCCACATGAAACACTCTTTGGGTAGGTTTCATATGAAACTTATTGGTAAATTTAACGTATATAACGCTCTTGCAGCAATCTCAACCGCTATCTATATTAAAATACCAATTTCAAAGATCAAAGAAGCTATTGCCTCATTTGAAGGTGTTTCTCGCCGCGCAGAGATATTGGGTGAAAAAAATGGGAAAACTGTAATAAATGATTTCGCTCATCATCCTACTGCTTCACGTGAAACATTAAAAGGATTGAGAAGAACATTTCACGGAAAACGATTAATAGCTTTATTTGAATTAGCTTCAAGCTCTTCGAGGATGAGTATTATGGTAAAACCAATTATAAACGCTCTAAAAACTGCTGATTTAGCATTTATTTATAATCCAGAAAATTATAAAAGTTTCACAAAAGTTAAACTAGGCTTAAATATAAGAGTTTCACAAACCATTGAGCAACTGTTGTTTCACCTGAAACATCAGTCTCGTCCAGGCGATGTGATAGTTATCATGTCTTCGAAAGGATTTGGAGGATTGAAAGATAAGATATGGGAAGTGTTGTAAATTACTCTAGTTAAACTAATTTCTAATTATTCTAATGAAATCTCAAAATCCAAAATATCAAACCAAGCTTTGGGTTAGGTTAATTTCTATCTGTTTCATATGAAACAGGAAACTGGAAATCTCGGTGAAAAACTAGCCGCTAAATTTCTGTCTGCTAATGGTTTTAAAATAGTTGAAACTAATTATTGGCGAAAATGGGGTGAAATAGATATTATTGCTGAGAAAGACAATATTTTGCATTTTGTAGAAGTAAAAGCTACCGGTTCAGATGAAGAGTCTGGTTACAGACCGGAAGAAAATATTC
>JBBTVJ010000102.1:0-2513 GCA_038063295.1 Patescibacteria group bacterium
GCAAAATTCCTGCGGATATATTGCAAAAATCCGCAGAAGCTGTTATATTCAAGGACATTAATCCATCAGTTCCGGTGCACTATCTTATTGTGCCAAAAAAACATATATCATCAATCAAAGAAGTATCGCACGAAGACGAAGCATTATTGGGACACCTAATACTTATGGCCAAAGAAGCGGCGGAGAAATTAGACCTTTCGGGATATAAATTAGCTTTTAACGTGGGGCGCGACGGAGGTCAAGTTATCGATCATGTGCATTTGCACTTGCTTGGAGGTTGGGAGAAAACCAAAGATTAAATATGGTAAAAATATCTAAAAAAGAGAATGAATCAACCGGGAGCCTTTTGAGGCGGTTTTCGCGCGCTGTCAAATTCAGCAGTGTTTTAAGCCGTGCGCGCGGGAGAAGATATTATGTATCTCCAAAATCAGAATTTCAAAAGAAAAGAGAAGCTCTTCGGAAGATTGAATGGCAGAAAAACATGGAACGTCAAAGAAAGCTCGGGAAAATCACTTAAACTTACATGTCCTTGAAACAACAAATTGCCGAAGATCAAAAATCGGCTCTCAAAGAAAGAAGAACCGATGAGCTTTCAACTCTTCGCATGCTTTGGGCGGCAATTTCCAACAAAGAAATAGATTTAAGAAAAAAGGATATTGGATTATCCGACAGCGAGGTTTTGGATGTTTTAAATTCAGAGGTTAAAAAAAGAAAAGATGCGATTGCGGAGTATAAAAAAGCTCAAAGAGATGATTTGGCAAAAAAAGAAGAACATGAACTCACAATTTTAAAAAAATATCTTCCTCCAGAAATAGGAGACGAGGATCTCACAAGAATTGTGCGCGATGGCATACGAGAAGTAGGGGCTGTGAGCCTTACGGATTTCCCGAAAGTTATGAAATCTATCATGCCCACTCTCAAAGGCAAAGCTTCCGGCGACCGCATCGCAGAAATCGTCAAAAAAGAGCTTTCCGTGTTGTAATGAAAAATACTATTTCATTTACCAACCTTACAAAAAAGCGGATAAAGACTGCGGAGTTTTTGCGTATTTATAAAAAACTTTTGCCCGAGTGGGAACTGTCGGTGGTTTTTGCGGAACCAGCCTTAATGCGAAGACTGAATAAAAAATATAGAAAAAAAGACAAAACAGCTAATGTTTTGTCTTTTAAATTAGACAAAAAGGAAGGAGAAATATTTTTAAACGCCCAAGAAAAAAAATTGCTCTATCTTTTTATACATGCATGTCTGCATCTTTTGGGTTTTGACCATAAAACAAGGAAGGGTGCGAATGAAATGGAGCAAAAAGAGAAACAATTGGGCGAATTGGAATAATTTGATAGAATATAATTATCTCTTATGAAAAAGTCTACTTTTGCAATAGGCATTGATTTGGGTACGGAATCTATAAAGACTGTGGCTTTGGAAATTTCAGGCGGAGACGCTACTCCAAAAGTTTTGGGCATCGGCGGCTCAATATCCAAAGGGTTTAAAAGAGGCTCAATTATTGACCCACAAGAAGCGGCGTTGCCGATCAGCGAAGCTATTGCATCTTTAATAAAATCTTCCGGTGTACCGAAAGAAAATATCTATGCTGGCATAGGGGGCTTGGGAATATCTTTTCAAAAATCAAAAGGTTTAGTGGTCATATCGCGGGCAGATGGCGAAGTTTCTAAAGAAGACATGAAAAGGGCGGTTTTAGCCAGCGAAGCGGGTCTGTCGCGCATTCAAAATAAAGATGTACTTCATAGGATACCGCTTTTGTATAAAGTGGACGGGGAAATGCCGACCCAAGACCCCTCGGGACTTTCCGGAAATAAACTGGAAGTTGAAACTATGTTTGTATTAGCTCAATCCCCCGCAATAAAATCTGCAATTAAGTCTTTTGAAGAAGCGGGTGTTGATGCAGAGGAAATAGTGGCAAGTCCATTTCTTGTGTCAAAAGCAGTACTGGAAAAAAGAGAAACCGAGGTTGGGGTTATGGTTTTGGATTTGGGCGCTACTACTTCTTCTATTTCTCTGTTTGAAGACGGGCTGCCGTACTCGCTTGAGGTTTTGGGAGTAGGCTCTGGGCATGTAACTCAAGATATTGCTGTTGGCTTTCAGATAGATTTAGATGAAGCTGAAAAAATAAAATTGGATTTTAGGGGGTACGATAAATTTTCAAAAAAAGATGAAATGATTCATGGGAAGTATTCCAAAAAAAAGATTGCGGATATCGTTGAGGCTCGTTTCATGGATATTTTTGAGCTTGTAGAAAAGCATTTAAAAAAAGTGGATAGAATGGGTCTTTTGCCAGCCGGTGTTGTGATTGTAGGGGGTGGTGCAAATTTTCCCGGTATTGAAGAAATTGCAAAAGACTATCTCAGGCTTCCCGCAAGAGTTGGGCATCCGCAAGGAATTGAAGGGGCGTCTGAAATTGTAAAAAATCCGGCGTGGTCTACTGCGGTGGGAATTGCGCTTTATGGATTAGAGAATTCTAAAAATTCATTTCTTCGCGGCAGATCGGGCTCTTT
>JBBTVJ010000103.1:0-1824 GCA_038063295.1 Patescibacteria group bacterium
CGTCCGTGGATTTCCAGCTTTTTATGGATCGAGGTCATATCGATTGCTTTATTTTTTTTGTACTTATATTTAAGAAGTGTTCATCCTGCAGCCAATAACACAGAGCATTTTATGGATATGGCACTACTTTCCTCATCAGGCAAATCGCATTTTTTCCCATTTATTGATCCGTGGTTTTCGGGGCACACGGTTAATTATTATTATTACGGATCGTATCTTTTAAGCATTATTGCAAATATTTCTAGTATTTCTTATGCGATGGCGTATAATTTTTCTCTTGGACTTATATATTCTCTTTCGGCAATTTTGGCGGGAGCTATTGCCTATGCTATAACCAAGCTTAAAAAAATTGCGTTTCTTGCGGCGTTTTTGACAACAACAGCCGGGACACTTTTTTATGCCGCGTGCGCCATTGGAGGTATTTTTGCGGAACCCAATACAATTTGCAGCTATGCTTCTTCCACTCGTTTATTTACTCCTTCGTATATTATCAATGAAATTCCATCATATAGTTTTACTGTGGGCAACTTGCACGCCCATCTTATAGCGCTGCCGTTTTTTTTGCTGGGTCTTTTTGTTCTTTATGCTATTTCACAGTGTGACAAACCAAAATATAAAGATTTTCTTTTTTTGGCACTTTTGCTTGCGACCTCCGGCATGATTAATCTTTGGGATTTTGTGACACTCTCTGCGCTTGTCAATATTTTGATTTTGATAAAAATAATAAAATCGAGAAAGTTCTTACTGCAATGGGCAGGGTTTGGAACAATAAGTATCATTGCGGCTTTTTTAGCAATGATGCCCTTGCTTGTTTATTTTAAAAGCCCGGTTTTGGGAATTGGGTTTGCTCCTTTATACGCTGCGCGCCATAATTTAATAAATACGCAGTATCCCACGCCTTTTTCGGCGCTTGTGGGTATGTGGGGAATTTTTGCAGTAAGCATTGCCGTGGCTTTCACTGCTATATATAGAGAAATTAAAAACAATATATTTTTTATAATAATTTCTGTTGTAGCTTTGGGTATTATTGTGGGCATGGAATTTTTTTTCATAAAAGATATTTACAGTATTGCAAATCCCCCGTACTTTAGAGCCAACACAACTTTCAAGTTTGGATATCATGCCTGGGTCTTGCTTTCTTTGGCGTCTGCGGTAAGCCTGGGAGCTCTCGGAAATCGCAAAGGAACAAAAATAGCAGTAAGTACCGTTGCACTAAGCGCGCTTTTGGCAGGAATAATCTACCCCATTGAAGCAATCCGGCAGTATTATCTGCCTGCAAACACGCCACATACGCTTGATGCTTCTTCGTGGATGAAAAATAAAAATGCGGGGGACTTGGAAACAATAGATTATATTAATAAAAATATTCGTGAGCGCAGCGTGATCGCAGAAGCGGTGGGCGATAGTTATACTGATTTCAGCCGAATTACAACTTTTACTGGTATGATAACCCCGATGGGCTGGAAAACCCACGAATGGACATGGAGATTTCAAGGAAAGGAAATAAAAAATGCGCCATTGGGTACTACAATAGAAACCGGTTGGGGAGCGGTTTCTATTGTAGCAAATGATATTGCAAGACTTTATACAACCCCATCGCCGGAAGAAGCAAAACAAATTATTGATCAGTATAAAATTGAGTATATTTATGTAGGAAGTCTTGAGCAATCCCAATATCCAGCGCTTGAAGAATCAAAGTTTTATCAACTAGGAAATATTATCTTTGAATCCAAAGGAAGTAAATTATTTAAAGTACAATAAATCTTTGCTGTCCGCCTGGAGGGAATCGAACCCCCGACCCTCTCCTTAAAAGGGAGCTGCTCT
>JBBTVJ010000104.1:0-3422 GCA_038063295.1 Patescibacteria group bacterium
TTTATTGAGTTTGCGCTTGACAAGGGCTTTAATGTGGTAAATATCGATAAAGTGCCTTATGCCTCGGATCCGAATATTGATGGCGCGTTTAAAAGAAAATATCCGACGCAGTATACTTTTATAAAAAAAGATATAAATGATTTAAAAGAATTGCCCGATGCTAAATATATTGTGCATTTTGCCGCCGAGTCTCATGTGGATAATTCCATACGCGATGGCTCTGTGTTTATAAAAAGCAATGTATTGGGTACGCAAAATCTTTTGAGCATTATTGCACAAAAGAATGGTTCGATAAGCTCACCACAAGCAATGCCAGAATTTATACACATAAGCACCGATGAAGTTTTTGGCGATAGGGAAGAAGGGTTTTTTAAAGAAGATGACATTATGCATCCATCCAATCCCTATGCAGCATCAAAAGCTGCAGCGGAGATGGTGGTTATGGCATATGGTAGAACGTACGGAATACCTTACAAAATTACCCGTACCACAAACAATTATGGTTCGCGCCAGCATCCTGAAAAATTAATTCCGCGCTCGATTGTCAGCATTTTAAAAAATGAACCGATTCCTGTTCATGGCACGGGGGAGCAAGTAAGAAACTGGATACATGTAAAAGACAATGTTCGTGCAATCTATGAAGTGATGATAAAAGGAAAATTAGGAGAAGCGTATCATATAGCCTCTCCGGAAGAACTGTCGGTAAATCAAATAGTCCAGACAATTTTGGATGCTTTTGAAAAACCGTGGAATGTGCGGACTGTGCAATATGTTGCTGATCGCTCCGGCCAGGATATTCGCTATGCGCTGGATTCTTCCAAAATCCATGCTTTAGGCTGGGTAGCGCAAGATTCTTTTAGGGAACACACAAGAAAGCTTATTAAAAAATATGCTGGACAATTACAACGAAAGAATCTATTGCAAAATATTTTAATGCGTGTTACGCATTAATTAGATTAATTTCAAATAGGGCGGTGTTTTTTGAACGAAAAAGAGCTGTATGCTGCAATATGCATGATTTTAAGTGACCGGCCTGTAGAAAAAATAGATGCAATATTTTTTCACGGAAGGGGAGTTGATGACCACGATGGTTTGTTTGAATTATCAACCAGTTTTTATAAGGATGGACTTGCAAAGTTTATTGTTATAAATGGATTTGATGGATTTTTGAATGCTCCGGGAAGAGGGTTTTACTTATCGGAATTTGTTACTCGCAGAGTGTTACGGCCATATATTGTTTTGTCTGATGCCGCTTCCAATACAAAAGAAGAGAATGATGCATTTGTAAAATTATCGCGCTGTAAAAATTGGCGTAGTGCCGCAATTCTTACTCAGCCTCATCAAATTTTGCGGGCATTTTTGGGGGCCATTAACTCAATGCGAAAACAGAATTATCTGATGAGATTGTATGCGATTTTTCCACACTCGACACTATGGTTTAAACATGTATTTGGATCGCAAGGAGCTGAAAACAAAGAAAGATTTGAACATATTTTTGAGGAGTTAAAACGCATACCAATATATCAAGAAAAAGGCGACCTTTGCACATTTTCGGAATTTTTCGAATATATTAAAAATCGCGATAAGATACCCTAAGGGGTATCTTTTTGTTATAGTACTCATATGGAAAAATTAACCATTCTTTCTGTTTTTCATTCGCCAGAATCCAAAAAACTTTTAGAGTTGAACTTCAAGTTGGTCCAAAAATTAAATCTTGGTACGGAGTACGAGTGGGTGGTGGCGGATAATATGCCGGAAGAAACCAGCATATCTCTTCGCTCATTCTCGCCGCTCCAGCGAGCGGCTCCGAGGGTTTCGCACATTTTTGCCTCGCTGCGCTCGGACCATGCCAAAAATGGCGAAAAACCCGCAGAGAGAAATACCGGTTTCTTCCTTTCAGTTATTCCCGGCATTCAAAAAGCCCCGGATAATATTCCAGACTGGATAAAACCCAGTTTTCACCATAATATCGCAATGAATATGTCTATTCCGCATATTAAAACCCGCTTCGCGCTTTTTTTGGACAGCGATTTTTATATTTTGCAAATCGATTGGATCAATAAAATGATAGATCATATGCAAAAAAATAATTTAACTTTTATGGGCACTCCGTGGCACCCCAAGATCTACAGGGTTTTTCGATATTTTCCATGTCACCAGTGTTTGTTTGTGGATTTTAATAAATTGCGCGATGAGGGGTACAAAAAAGATAATTTGGATTTTACTCCGCTGGATTATGAAAATGTACCTCAAAAACCCCCGGCAAAAAAATTCGGGAAACTATCAAGAATTTTAAATATTTTTAATTTTAAAGAACGCTACCTTATTGGCAAAGAAAAACACACAGCGCACAGGCTTTTTGAAAAATTTTCGCGCAATCATAAAATCAAATTCGAGATAATTCCTGCTATTTTTAAGCCGGGCAGAGAATCTTATCCGGCACTGAATTTGATTTATAGTTTAAATAAATTATTTGAGTTGTTTTTACCAGATAGATTATGCTATATTCCAAAAAATAAATCTTATTATTCAACAGAGCGTTTCAAGAAGTTGGGCTTTTGTGACGCTTGGGGTCGTGGTTGGGAAGAATACGCATGGCAGAAGGCCCCTTTTGGTATTCACGTGCGGCCGATAAAACAGATAAAAAAAGGACAAACCATTGATCAAATTATAGCGATACTTAAAGACTGTTTTTTCAGTTTTAATATAAACCCATGATCGTCAAAGAAACAGATTTAAAGGGACTTTACGAGTTAACCCCAAATATTGTAGAAGATTTTCGCGGCTTTTTTACAGAGGTCTACAAAGAGGATCATTTTCGCGATCTTGGCCTTCCTTCTGCATTTGTGCAGGACAATCAATCAAGGTCCAAAAAAGGCGTGGTGCGCGCGCTTCATTTTCAGTACGATCCGCCCATAGGCAAGCTGATGCGCGTGACTCGTGGAGAAGCATTTGTTGTAACGGTAGACATAAGAAAAAATTCTCCGACATTCGGAAAATATATTACTTTTATACTAAGCGATCAAAACAAGAAAATGATTTATGCTTCTCCGGGCTTTGCCAATGGCTTTTGCGCTCTTAGCGATATTGTGGACATGCAGTATAAATTTACTGGTCTTTACAACCCCAAAGGAGAATCCAACATAAAATGGGACGATCCTGATATCGGGATTGTGTGGCCCGAGAAAAATCCAATTATTTCGGAAAGAGACAAAAATGCACAGTCGTTTAAAGAGTGGCTCAAAAAGAGCGAATCAAATGTTTGGTGAAAAAATGAAAATCAATAAAAAATGCAGAATGTGCGATGGTGGGAAGCTTGTTAAATTTTTGGATTTGGGCAAACAGGCGCTTGCCAATTCTTTCGTAAAAAAAGAAAATTTAGAAAAACCGGAGCCGAAATTTCCACTTGAGGCTTATTGGTG
>JBBTVJ010000105.1:0-6989 GCA_038063295.1 Patescibacteria group bacterium
TTCTTCAATCTGCCACAAGCGGAGCGGGAAGTGTTGCCATGAGCTTTGCTTATGTTTTTGCTCCAGCTTCTGTAATAGTAACTGCCAAAAGATCTTTTATGATTTTTTGGTCGATTTTATCTGGCAGTATTTATTTTCACGAAAAGCGCATAGTGTTGAAATTTATCGCTATGGCTTTTTTGATTTCGGGAATTATTTTGCTAATATAATCCGATGCCGAATTTATACGTTGTAGCCACTCCTATTGGAAATTTAAAAGATATAACTCTGCGAGCGCTTGAGATTCTAGAAAGCGTAGATTTAGTTTTGGCTGAAGATACAAGAATAGCACGCAAGCTTTTTTTATACTACAACATAAAAACCAAACTGCTTTCTTTTCACAAATTTTCTGGAAGCAGTTCTTTGAGGAAGATTTTAAATTTATTTGAACAAGGAAAAAACATTGCTTTGGTCACAGACGCTGGTACTCCTGGCATATCCGACCCCGGCTATTGGTTAAATAGTAAAGTAGTTGAATTGTTGAATAGTAAAAAAACCACTCAACCATTTAACAACTTAACTATTCAACTAATTCCCATTCCTGGTCCTTCCGCGCTTTCAGCGATTATTTCAGTTTCAGATATTGATTGCTCAAATTTTACCTTTTTGGGTTTTCCTCCGCACAAAAAGGGTAGGCAAACGTTTTTTAAAAAAGTTGCCGCAAGTGACCTGCCAGTAATTTTATTTGAATCGCCACATCGCATTCAAAAAACATTGCGAGAACTGGAAACAGCGGCCGGAAACAGATATATAAATATTGGCAGAGAACTTACTAAAATATACGAAGAAATTTTCCGCGGGAATCTCTCCGAAGCTCAAAAATATTTCGTAGGCGAACACCAAAGAGGCGAATTTGCTATAATAGTTCACCCTGTTAAATAATTTTATTTTTGCTAAAATAAAATTAAGATTTTTAATCTTATTTAACAAGGTAAAATGCATAGGTTTTATTTGGATGAAAAACTGGGGGAGGAGATTTTGGTGATAAAAGAAAAATCACTTTTGCACCAATTACGCAGTGTTTTGCGCGTGCAAAAACAAGGAAAGGTAATTTTTTTTAACGACAAAGGCGAGTTTAAGGGGCTCGACTTTATTTATGAGCTTAAAAACATGGAGCGCACATCGGCTAACTTTTTGCTCAAAGAAAAAGTAGAAAATATGCGCGAACCCAGAAGAAGACTTACTTTGTATCAATCTTTAATAAAAAAAGAAAAATTTGAGCAGGTTTTGCAGCACACAACCGAAATCGGTGTTTTTGAATTTTTTCCTATAATTTCCGCAAGATCCGAGAAAAAAAGCTTAAATTTTGAACGGTGCGAAAAAGTTTTAAAAGAAGCCGCGGAACAGTCGGGCAGAGTGATTATTCCAAAATTCGGCAAGGTTTTGAACTTTGAAAAAGCTATAGACTCTGCAAAATCCAGCGGATTTAAAACTTATTTTGCCCATACCAAAGAAAAAGAAAATATGATTTACGGAGCAGGGGATAGGCAGGTAAATTTATTTATTGGACCAGAAGGAGGCTGGGATGAAAAAGAGATTTTTGCTTTTAATCGCGCTGGGTTCCGGCCAGTTTCTTTAGGAAGGCTCACTTTGCGAGCGGAAACCGCTGCTTTGGTTGCAAGCTTCACTTTACTTTGGGGGTAGGCTATTATTTACTTTATGGCGCGACTTTCTATTTTAGAAACTAAGTATAAAGAAGGTGAGATTGTTGAGATTGCCGGTTGGGTGGCGACAAGGCGCGATCACGGCAAGCTTATTTTTATTGATTTGCGTGATAGATCCGGGATTATTCAAATAATTTTTTCTCCTAAAAACAAAGCTTATGAACTTGCGCAAAAATTTCGTTCCGAGTGGGTTTTGAGGATTGTGGGCATTGTTCAAAAAAGACCCCTTGAAATGGTAAATAAAGAAATAGAAACCGGAGAGATAGAGATATCTCCAGAATCTGTTGTGGTTTTATCCGAAGCACAAACTTCGCCATTTGCTTTGGATACCGATGGATATGAAATAGGTGAGGAGTTAAGGACAAAGCATCGATATTTGGATTTACGCAGGCAAAGAATGAAGAAAAATATAATACTTCGCCACAGGGTTTCTCTTCTTGTGAGAGAATATTTAAATAAAAAAGATTTTGTAGAAATAGAAACGCCCACCCTTACAAAAACTTCACCCGAAGGAGCGCGCGATTTTGTAGTGCCATCTCGTTTTCATCCGGGTAAATTTTACGCACTACCTCAGGCACCTCAGCAATATAAGCAGCTTTTGATGATTGCTGGTTTTGAAAAATATTATCAGATTGCGCATGCTTTTCGCGATGAAGATCTTCGTGGCGATAGACAATTTGAGCACACTCAAATAGACATGGAAATGTCTTTTGCAGAGGAAAAAGATGTATGGTCGGTAGTCGAGGGACTCATGGTTTATATTGCCGAATCTTTGGGCAAAACAGTTACTCAAAAACCATTCCCGATTTTTAGCCATGAAGAGGCAATGAAAAACTTTGGAGCAGATAAATTTGATCTGCGTAAAAATAAAGACGATCTCAACGAGTTGGCTTTTGCGTGGGTAACTGATTTTCCGCTTTTTGAATATGACAAAGAAGAAAAAAAATATGTTTTTGCCCACAACCCATTTTCTGCTCCTAAACCAGAACATATTGAAAAGCTAATGAATGGAGAGGATCTTGGGTCTTTGCGAGCGAGGCAGTATGATTTGGTGTGCAACGGCTACGAGTTGGCTTCTGGTGGAGTTAGAATCTCTGACCCCGCTGTTCAACGGAAGGTATTTGAAATAATGGGGCTTACGCCGGAGGAAACAGAAGAAAGATTTGGCCATTTACTTAGCGCTTACCAATTTGGAGCGCCCCCACATGCTGGTATCGCTCCAGGGCTTGATAGATTAGTAATGCTTCTTGCCGGAGAAAAAGATATTAGAGAAGTAATTGCCTTTCCAATGAGTTCAAGCGGGCAAACATCCGTAATGGATGCTCCATCGGAAATTTCACAAAAACAGCTTTCAGAACTTCACTTAAAAATTGAAAAGGAAAAGTAAATATGTACGAACTTACCTTGGAAAAATTTGTAGGACCCTTGGATTTGCTTTTGAATATGGTGGAAGAAAAAAAGCTTTCTATAAATGAAATATCTCTTGCAGAGGTGGCAGATCAATATATTGCCTACTTAAAAGCACTAGAAGAAGCTTCAAAAGAAGAACTTGCTTATTTTTTGGTAATCGCCTCAACACTGATGCTGATAAAATCCAGATCGCTTATCCCGTCGCTTAAGCTTACACAGGAGGAGGAAATAGACATAAAAGAGCTTGAAAATCGCCTTAAAATGTATAAATTTTTTAAAGAGTTTTCTTTGAAACTAGGAAGTTTGGAAAAGTTAAATCGTCACCTTTTTGGAAGAGAGGCATATGCGGGAATGATCTATTTTTTTTCTCCCCCGAAAAATTTTGATATTCAAAAATTAAAAAAAGCTATTTTTGATGTTCTGGAAGTTTTGCCAAAAACCAATGATTTGCCTGAGGACGTAATGGAACACGCGGTATCGTTGGAGGAAAAAATTACAGAACTTAAAGAAAGAATGGAACATGCGCTTTTTCACGTTTTTTCCGGCAAAGCCAAAATAAAGAGTGAGGAAAAGGCAGAGCTTATCGTAAGTTTCCTTGCAATGCTTGAACTTATAAAACAGGGATTTTTGGTTTTTGAACAAAAAAGATTATTTGATAATATTGAACTTAAAAAATATGAATGATTTAGAAAAAAACATAGAGGCGCTTTTATTTGTATCTGGAGACGGTATGTCAATTTCCAAGATCTCTGAAATTCTAAATAAAAAAGAAGAAGAAATAGAAGATTCACTTAAGTTGTTAAAAAATCATTTAGAGGAAAACCATTTTCTTTCAGTTTTACGCGATGGCGATAAAGCAGGCATTGTTACTTCTTCGAGAGTTTCTAGAATTGTTGAAGATTTTGCAAAAGAGGAGTTTAGCGGAGAACTCACAAAAGCGGCTTCGGAAACGCTGGCAGTAGTTGCCTACAAAGCCCCAATTAAAAGATCGGAAATAGATTACATACGCGGAGTAAACTCTTCTTTTATGCTTCGCAATCTTCTTGTCCGTGGACTTGTTGAAAGATTGCGCGATCCAAAAGATTCTCGTTCTTATGTTTATCGAATTTCTGCAGATTTCCTTAAGTTTTTGGGGCTTACCTCGATTTCAGATCTTCCTGATTACGGTTCTTTTGCTCAAAAACTTGAGGAATTTGTAAAAGAGCAGATAACAAATTAGGGTAATTCAATTTTAATATAATTATTATCGTCAAATATAGTAAGCAATTCGTTTTCAACGGATATTATTTTTGGGTTTCTGCCTTTGTATAAGGGAAATATATTATTTTGCGGCACTTCTTTTTCTACGGCAAATATCCCGTTAGACATTTTTACGATAAGATAATCTGTGTGTTTAGGGTAGTTTCTTACATCTCGGAGGGGCTCAATGGTTGAAAGTGAGTTGTAATATTCGTTTTCCATCCAAAAAGGCATCTTATCTGAATCAGAAATCCACGTAAGCGTTATTTTATTTTCGTCCCAAACTATAATTTCTTGCTCGTCCTCTGAAAAGAAAGAATTTTTAGATTTTCTTAAAATTTCCAATGTGGAAGTAGAAATTTTATTTTCTGGCTTGTTGTGTCTGTAAAATTTTTTATCTTCTCCTAAAAGCAAAAACTCTCCGGTTTTGGGAAGTTCCCAAAATCTTTGTACTGAAGGCGGAAGCTTGAAGTTGTTTTTTGCAACCGGAGATGTAGTTCCTATGATTTCACCCTTTACTTCAAGAGGCACCAAAAGCGCCTCTCTTGCGGTGACTTTTTCAGGTGTCACTTTGAGATTTTTTTGCCATTCCCAAAAGCCCTCTTTTTTAACAGAAACACTGTATCTGCCCGGAATCAAATTTTTCACAAGAGCGCTTTTTGTAATGAGAGAAGTATTTTTTTTGCGAATTACACTCGCTTCGGCATCAACTAGAACTTTAGCGTTGGTAACTGATGCGGTTATAGCAATACTACCGGTTTTTTGCAGTACAAATCCGGGTCCTAAACCGTATCCGAAACTAAATAAAAAAACAGGCACTAAAATTGCCGCAAAAAATATTACAGATAGCCAAAACAAAATACGCCTTCTTTTCTTAGTTAACATTGGGGTTGATTTTATAGTTATTTTAACTTATTGTGGAGTCATAGTAAATGACCAACTTTTTTATAAGAAAACTTGGTATAGACTTGGGAACAGCAAATACTCTGGTGTTTGTTTCGGGCAAGGGCATTGTATTAAATGAACCCTCGGTTGTTGCTGTCTCTGTGCCCGAAAACAGAGTACTTTCGGTTGGAAACGAAGCGAAAGTAATGATAGGGCGCACGCCCGATTCTATTATTGCTCATCGGCCGATGAAAGATGGAGTTATAGCGGACTACAGAGTAACAGAGGCTATGCTTCGCTATTTTATAGGTAAGGCTGTAGGTTCTTGGAATTTAGTAAAACCAGAGGTTTTGATATCTGTGCCAGCGGGGGTTACTTCAACGGAAAAAAGATCGGTTGTAGAAGCGGCAATAAAGGCGGGAGCCAAAGCTGCATACGTAGTAAAAGAGCCGATTTTGGCAGCGATCGGCGCTGGTATTCCAATTTATGAACCACAGGGGCACATGGTAGTGGATATTGGTGGAGGTACAACTGACGCGGCTGTGATATCTTTGGGAGGCATTGTAAGCTCCATATCTGTAAAGGTTGCTGGCAATAAGCTTGACCAAGCAATTTCCGATCATGTAAAAAAACAATTTAACCTTGCAATCGGCGACCGAACGGCGGAGGAAATTAAAATAAATATTGGTTCGGCAATTTCTTTGGAAGAAGAGCTTTCCATGATTATCAAGGGAAGAGACTTTCTTACCGGTCTTCCGCGCTCGATAGAAATTAAAACAAATGAAATAGTAAAAGCAATGGAGTCGGAGCTCAGGAATATTATAAAAGCAATAAAACAAGTTCTTCACCAAACTCCTCCAGAGCTTGCCTCGGACATTATAGAAAAAGGAATTACTATGACTGGAGGAGGATCTTTGTTGCGAAATCTCAATATTTTAGTATCGCGATCAACTGGTGTGCCATCGGTTGTAGCAAAAGACGCTCTTTATTGCGTTGCAAAGGGTACGGGCATTGCCTTAGAGCATTTGGAAGAATACAAAAGAAGCATAATTGCAAAAAAATAAGCCATGGGCTCGATTGATTTTGTAAAAAAACAAGTTCAAGGCGGACTTGTTCCGCACGCTTATTTATTTTATGGGACAGACAGCGAAAGCAAAGAAAAAGCAATTGAATTTTTAAAAGAGAAACTTTTAGGAAAATGGAGTGCAGATTTTTTGGAAATTATTCCTGAGAAAAGAATTATTTCTATAGAGCAAACCAGATTTTTAAGAAGTGCGGCAAGCCGCACTTCGTTTTCCGGCAAAAATGTTTTTTTAATTCGCGGATTGGAATTTTTGACGCGCGAAGCAGAGGTGGCACTGCTTAAAACCCTTGAAGACTCTTCGCCGAACAACTTATTTATTGCAACATCTGAAAATTTCAATTTATTGCATCCTACGATAAAATCCCGTTTTTGTTCTTTGAGGTTTTGCGCCGATGTATTGAAAGTATCGAAGAAAAATCCAGAGGAACCGCTCGAAATCACAGTAAGAAACTCTTTGCTTAACTACATAAAAGAGCTTCGTAAGGATTTTTCAGAAAAGTATATTTATAAAATAGAACAACTACTTAAAATCAACCAGCTTCTTCCAAATTCTGCCCTCAATCACCGTATGGCAAAAGAATACCTCGAAATGCTGGACAAGTTTTAGAGAATGTGATAATATACTTTCAGCTTTAAAAATTGAATAACGGAGGTAGGGATGCTGTCTG